>NZ_DAHVNP010000030.1 GCF_027319265.1 Ferrimicrobium sp.
AGACTCGATGGCAAATGCATGCGCCTGACAGCAAGTTCGACCATCTCGTAGAAGGCCTGGCCCTGGGGATCCGTATTGGGGTTGGTGCGACCGAGGAGAAACCCTTTCCCGTCAAGGAGACTAAAGAGCCGGGAGATCGGAAGCGTCCCTTGGCTAATCTTCGCAAGAGTCGGGGCATACGAGGTGTGGGGGTTATAAGCCACCACGATTGGAGAAGCGGCGAAGGAGACATACCATGACGTCTTCGACGGCTCGAGTTCGGCGATCGGAGCGGCTCCGATGCTCTCGAAGACATTCGGAGTAATCTCACCGGCAACGATCTCCTTAACCAGGCCAAATGACCCAGCACCCCTCCCAAGATAACCATATCCACTGGTCTTGGCAAAGGCAGGCCCAATAGTCCCTTCATTCAATAGTTGCAACGATCCAGCGTAGGCGACATTCGCTGTCTGATGTGAGACAGACGAGGTCCCCGTCGACGCGCCGCAGGCACCAAGCGCCAGGGCACTCATTCCCGTCGCTGCCACCATCCGAATTCGAGAATTGCTCACGCAATCTACAATAGCAGATAGCAATTCTGACTTGCACCTGCCGGGAGTTCGTCTCAGCGTCAGACAGGCGCAATACCTACCATCGTTGGGACTCTCCAGCTCCCAGACAGGGTGCACCTTCATGGCGACTGGGCTGAGAAGCGGTCGCGAATGCCTCGGCGCCCCTATCGCAGCAACGAGCAATCTCGGCCCCCACTAGAGTAAACCCGTGACACGACCGCTCGACCTGCCGACCTCCTTCGCTGACAGGGTCTGCGTGACCGACCCGGACATCATTGATCCGTACTGCAGCGACTGGACTGGTCGCGTCATCGGCACAACTGACCTACTCCTGCGCCCCGGTACCCACTATGAGGTCGCGCAATTGGTGCAGGCCGCACGTCAGCACCGTGCAACCCTTCTCGTACAGGGAGGCAATACCTCGCTTGCCGGTGGATCCGTTCCGCTAGCTCATGAGATTCTTCTCACCACCGAACGCCTCGACACGATCGCCGTCGATCCAGCGTCGATGACGGCGACGGTCGGAGCCGGCGTAACGCTCGCCCGGCTCCAGTCAGAGATCGCCCGTTACGGATTCACCTTCGGCGTCGACATCGCCTCCCGGGGCTCCGCGACGCTTGGTGGCATGACGGCAACCAACGCAGGAGGGATCCACGTCCTACGCTACGGACCAATGGCCGATAATGTCGTCAACCTTTCCTGTGTTTTTGGCGATGGATCGACAATCGAGCGCCGCGACACCCTGCTTAAAGACGCGACGGGCCCATCGTTGCAACGTCTGCTTATCGGCTCCGAGGGCATCTTTGGCGTGATCACCTCGGTAACTCTGCGTTTGCGGACAACATCACAACATCGCTCGGTCGCCATCACCCCTTTGGAGTCGATCGACGAGGGCGTGGCTATCAGCACGTTGCTCCGTGGCAAGCTAGCATCGGTAAACGCCATCGAATACCTCGGACCTGAGGCGATTGCCCTCAGCCCGTCCAATCCACCCTGGGAGCGTGGGGCTGGCGGCGCACTCCTTATTGAGGTTCTCGAAACAACCTCCTCACTGGTCGATACCCTCGACAATCTCAGCCTTGATCGAGAGTGGGTGCTCGCCGACACGACACAAGCGATTCATGGCCTCTGGTCCTGGCGCGAAGACATTGCAATGTGGGTGGCCAGGGTTGGCAAACCGCTCAAACTCGACCTCGCCGTGCCGATCAACCGCATCGGCGACCTCTACCGACAGGCGCAGATGGTAGCACAGGATGCCCACATTCAGTGCGTCTGCTTCGGTCATCTCGGCGACGGCAACCTCCATATCAACCTCGTAGGTGATGATCATTCCCTCGAAACATCCTCTCGAGCGATCTATCAGGCGGCGGTTGACCTCGGTGGCACCATCAGTGCCGAACACGGTATTGGTACCCTCAAGAAGGGGGTTCTCCCCCTAATGCGATCGGCTAGCGAACGTCATCGTCTCTCTCAGCTGATTGAACTCTTCAACCCAGGAAGGGTTGTCAATCCAAATGTTATGCTGGACCCATCACAAGGAGGCGGATATGAGCGAAGCTGACCAATGGAACGAGCGTTACCGTGAAAGCGACCGGCTCTGGATTCCAGACGCCGACGCATCCCTCAAGGAGGCAATGGCTACAATCGCGCCAACGACTGCACTCGATCTTGGCTGTGGAGAGGGTCGCAATGCTCTCTACCTTGCTCGAGAGGGCTTCCAGGTAACCGCCGTAGACTTCGCTGACGTCGCCTTAGATCGACTTCGTACCGTTGCAGCGAATGAAGGTCTGACCATCGAGACCGTCTGCGAAGACATGTACTCGTACCTCGCCCACCCGCATCGCTTTGGCCTCGTGATCCTTGCAAATATCCACCCCCCACGTCCCGCGCGCCTCGATCTCTACGCCCATCTGCGTGAAATCGTGACACCTGGTGGCCATCTCTATATCATCGGTCATCATGTCGACTCCTTCGGCGTGACCGGTCCACCCGACCGAGATCGTCTCATCGATGAGGACGAGATCCGGTCGGCCTTTGACGGGTTCACCATCGAAACACTTACAAAGGTCTCTGACATCGCCGATCACGGCCACGCGGCACCTTCCCTTGTCGCACTCCTCCAGCGCCCAAGCGACCCTACTACGGCATAACCTTCCGAGCAGGTCTCGCAGAGACGCAAAGATAGCTCTCCGCCACTCCTCACCAAGGCCCTAAGTCCCACCCCTTCTATGTCCAAGGCCACTGGGTATTGCCCCGTTCGATCCCTAGAACGAGTAGGTGAAGCCCGGGTGGGCCAGGGAGTGGAAGGAGTGATCATGACCAAGTTCATGCATCATCAGACAACGACACCAACCAAGACGGCCGATGTCACCAATATCGAGGAGCCACGAGCGGCTCGTTGGCTCTTTGCCGGCAAGGCCGCCTCATGGATCTGGTTGATCGTACGGCTCTGGTTGGGCTATGAGTGGATCGACGCAGGTGCCTCCAAGCTCTGGGGAGCAGAGTCGGCGGCGTTCTGGAGGAGTGGCCTTGGTGTCAAGGGCTTTACCCTTGGTGCTATCGCTGAGTCCAAGGGACCCCATGCACAGGTCTCCTATGGCTGGTGGGTCGCGATCCTGCGTCATGGGGTGCTCCCACACTATCTGTTGGTAGCACGCGTGGATGCGATCGCAGAGTTGGTGATCGGGATCGCCCTCGTCCTTGGTGCCTTTAGTGCAATCGCTGCCTTCTTTGGCCTTGCACTGAACTTCACCTATGTCTTTTCCGGCGCCGTCTCAACGAACCCCGTCTGTATCATCCTTGGCATCGGCATCGTACTGGCCTGGAGGAACGCTGGGTGGTTAGGACTTGACCGTTACCTGCTTCCACGGATGGGAACCCCATGGCAGCACCAACGTGCTCTCCCAACTCAAGACCCAATCAGCCGAGACTCAACCAGCCAAGACTCAACCAACTGAAGACTCACAGACCGTAATCCACATCCCCAAGGCACACACCAACTCCCCCTCATCTACGAGGGGGAGTTGGTGTTGAGCGTTCTAATAAGAACCGCAGCTGGGCAATGATTGGGGGAAGCGTTTGGTGCCAGTCCCCGACGATGGTGAGATCCACTCCTGGGTCACCGAGAGGAGGTGACTGTGTGAGGTTCACCGTTGTCCCGGCCCCACTCACGCCACTCAGATGGTTGTGGCTTCCACGCGTTCCCACTCCGATGTAGAGCCGGGGTGAGATGGAGCGTCCAGTGATGCCGATCTGGCGTGAGCGTGGCAGCAGTCCGAGGTCGGCAATCTTTCTCGTACAGCCCACCTCTGCGTCGATGGTGGCTGCCAGTTGGTAAATGTCGGTGAGTGCATCGCTCGTGACGCCCGCGCCAACGGCCAAGACGAGCGGTGCATTCGCGAATTGAGCGACGTCCTGGGTTTCGGGAGTGCCAGCGAGAGAGACACGGCCTCGTTCGGGGACCGTGAGAACGGATCGCGTGGGTTCAGTAGGAACAAGCCCATCGATGGGAGGTGCACCTCGAGGGCGCAACAGTGCGATGCCTATCGCAGTGGTCGTAGAGACCTCGGCGACAGAGGCCACTGACCCAACAGATTTCCAGCCGGTAATGGTGGGAGGTTCGGTGATCGTCAATCGGTCGAGATCGGTGAGGACGCCGGCATCCAGGGTCACACCAAGGCGGCCACCGAGTTCTCGGCCATAGGAGGTCGCCGGTGCCACAACCAGTTGTTGTGGGTGGTTTTGCAGCCACTCAGCGATGACTGGTGCGAGGTCGTCCTCCAGTCGGCTCCCGTTGAGGCAAACGAGGTGATGAGCACCGAGGAACGCGCGTGGTGTCGTCTGAGCAGTGGTGGGGAATGCGAGAACAGTGAGTTGAGCGTCGTTTGATGCGCAACCATTGAGCAGGTAGGTGACCAGCTGTTCATTGAGTGCTGGCTGATCTGGGTCACAGAGGTAGGCCACGCGTGCGAGCGAAAACGTTGTAACTGGTTGGGAAGTCGGCGCTTGATCGGTCGTAAGGAGTCGGTCACTGAGCAACGCGAGTGCCTTATCGAGTTCGGTTGCCCCATCGATGACGATATTCAATCGCTGCAGGGATGCATGCCGGATATGATTCACTCGTGTGCGTGAGCTGGGGCTTCCGTGGGTGAATCCCAGGTCGTCGGCATCGAGCCGTTGGATGGTCGTAACGGCGACTGCTTCGATTGCGTCGGGGGACGCCTTGGCTGGTACACAGATGCGTTCGGCAACGGCGACCACGGCAGGGAGGGCGACGCGTATCGACCGGACGCCATCATCGAGTTCGGTGTTCAGTAATAGGGAGTTGTCGTCGAGATCGAGCTGCTTGGCGGCTCCTGCATAGGGCAGGCCGAGGAACTCGGCCAATTGAACTCCTACGAGACCGGTGTTTGCGTCGATCGCAAAACGGCCCGTCAGAATGAGGTCCCAGGGATGTGACCGTGTTTGAATGAATCGGGCAAGTACCTCCGCTGTCGCTAGCGCGTCAGAACCGGCAAAACGTGGGTCACTGAGAAGATATGCGTGGTGTGCCCCGACGGCAAGTGCCTCTTGCAGAATCTGAGTCGCCGATGGTGGCCCCATGCTGACTACCGAGCAGGTACCTCCGTGTTGGTTGGCAAGTGTCACTCCAGTCGCGATAGCCCGCCGACAAAAAGGATTCAATCCCTGATCTTCGGGGGGTCGGACCATCCTGCCTGAGGCATCAAAGTCGGCAAAATCTGCCTGGGTCACCTGCTTGATCGCAACGAGGATACGCAGTCCATTCATCGGTACAGCTCCTTCCCGCTGGGATGTAATGTGCTCAACGTCTTGTCAGTCGATGGTGGTGAAGTTATCGTGAATGGCCGCGTCGTAGTACGAAGTTGGTCGCTATCATCGAGAGAACCGGTGACTCGCCTTCCTGACTCATCTCGATTTTGGTCTTGATAATGCCTCGATCAGACTTGGTACGCGATGGCCTGACGTCGACCACGCCACAGTGGAGCCAGAGTTGATCGCCAGCTCGTACTGGCGCAAGCCACTGCAGGCTGTCAAGACCTGGCGAACCGAGGCTTGATTCGGGTGACAGGTAGTTGGCGACGAGCTCTCTCATCGCCAGGACACAGGTGAACCAACCACTAGCGATGATTCCTCCGTAGATGCTCTGGTGTGCCGCTTGTGCATCGATATGAAATGGCTGTGGATCCCACTGGCGCGCGAACGCGATCATCTCTTCTTCGTCGACCGCAATGGGACCATAGCGAACTTCGTCACCAATGGTGTAGTCCTCAAAGAAGTATGTTGCCATGTGCTTTAGTCTAACCAGCTTGAGAAGCGAGGGTTGGCCATGGAGACGTCGCTACTCTTGCTGAGGGAGTATGACTCCAAGCTTTGCAGCGAGTTCCTGATCGGTGGGTTCAACGAGAAAACTACCATCCTCGAAGACGATCGTGGGAATGTGGGGGTCACCACCCTGAAGTTCGCGGATGTGTGCTTTGCCATCCTCATCAGCATCGGTATCGATCCAGGTGAAGGCCGTTCCCGTTCGCAACAGGAGTTCCTTCGAACGCCTGCAATCTGGACACCAGTCGGCGCCATATACCATGATGGCCATTGCTCATTACCTCCTTCGATCGGAGCGCTAGGGCTTCGTCGGTAGCTCATTGCTTACTGTCTTGGCTCGGTTGTTCGCTTAGGACGATTGCCCCGGTCGTCTCGCCTTTGCGCGTGCGGCACCCTCCAGGATGACCTTTCGTACCCGCACTTGCGTAGGTGTCACCTCGACGCACTCGTCATCGGTGATGAGTTCGAGAGCTGATTCGAGCGTGAGGGGAATGGGTGGGACGAGGCGAACGAGTTCATCCGCCGTCGAGGAACGGACGTTGGTGAGCTTCTTCTCTTTGGTGGGGTTCACGTCCATGTCCCCGGGCCTTGCGTTGATCCCGATGACCATACCCTCATAGACCTGATCCTGGGGAGAGACGAAGAGCTCTCCGCGTTCTTGCAGGTTCAAAAGGGCGTAGGTCATTGCTACGCCAGTGCGGTCTGATACCAGACTTCCCTGGCTTCTTGGCTTTATCTCGCCGACTACTGGTCCCCACTTCTCAAAGGTGTGATGGATGATTGCGCTGCCCCGGGTTGCGGAGAGGAGTTCACTACGGATACCGAGGAGCCCTCGGGACGGAATCAGGTAACTTGCACGCATCCACCCAGATGCCATTTGGTGCATCGAGTCGAGTGTCGCTCGGCGCATCGAGACGATTTGAGTGAGTGAGCCAAAGTACTCATCGGGTACGTCGACCTCAAGCAACTCGAATGGTTCAAAGATGTGGCCATCGACCAGCATGGTGAGTGCTTTTGGTTTTGAAACAGTCAGTTCGAAGCCTTCTCGACGCATGAGCTCGATCAGGACTGCGAGTGCGAGTTCCCCTCTGCCCTGCACCTCGAAGGTATCGTTGCGCTCAGTCGGAACGACTTTGATCGCGACATTTCCGATGGTCTCCTGTGCGAGTCGTGAGCTGATCAAGCGAGCGGTGAGTTTTTTGCCTTCCTTGCCCGCCAAGGGTGAGGTGTTGACGCCAATCGTCATTGAGATGGCTGGCTCTTCGATGGTGAGTGGTGGCAGTGCACTGGGTGCCTCAGAATCAGCGATTGTCTCGCCAATATTGACGTCCTCAAGCCCTGCGACGATGGCGAGCTCACCTGCGGTGACTTCATCAACGGCGATGCGTTCCAGGTAATGAGTAATGAACAACTCACCCAGTCGTATCCGCGTCTGCGTCCCGTCGATATGGATGCGCGTGACACTAGCTCCGCGCTTCAACGAACCGGCAAAGACGCGGCAGATAGCGAGCCTACCGAGATATGGAGATGCGTCAAGGTTGGTGACCTGGGCCTGTAACGGAGCGTCTGGTAGGGCAAGGGGAGCGGGAATGGTCTCGATGATGGCCCGAAACAAGGGGGTCAAGTCCTGCTCTAGTTGATCTGCTGCGAGACCGGCGACTCCTTGCTTCGCCGATGCGTAGATGACCGGGAACTCGATCTGGTCCTCATCGGCACCGAGTTCGATAAAGAGCCCCAAGATCTCGTCCAACACCTCGCTTGGACGCGAGTCCGGACGATCAACCTTGTTGATGACCACGATGACAGGGAGCTTCCGCTCAAGGGCCTTGCGGAGGACGAAACGGGTCTGCGGTAGTGGGCCCTCGGCAGCGTCCACCAACATCAGCACTCCATCGACCATGAAGAGCGCTCGCTCCACTTCGCCGCCGAAGTCAGCGTGTCCTGGCGTGTCCACGAGATTGATCTTGTAGTCCTCGAAGAATACCGAGGTATTCTTGGCAAGAATTGTGATGCCCTTTTCTCGTTCTAGATCCATCGAGTCCATAATGCGATCCTCGATGGCTTGGTTCTCTCGGAACGCTCCAGATTGGCGAAGGAGTTTGTCGACAAGGGTTGTCTTTCCGTGGTCGACGTGGGCGATGATGGCAACGTTACGTAACTCGTTGGGCACTGTGGTGAATACTCCTCTTAATCGGGCGTGTCTGTCTCGGGCATGGCGGGATGGTTCGGACGATGATCTAGGCGCCGGTGTTCTTCTGAGTTCTCTTGAACTCACGCTCGACATCGAGCCAAGTGATCGGCTCCGGGTCTGCACCCAGATCCTCTTGCTTTTGCGCCCTAACCATTATAGCGACAGCGACGGTCCAGAGAATCCCGAAGTCGATGAGCTTCGGTATTGCTCCAGCCAACTGCTGGTCCCCGACCTCTGATGCGCCGAAGATGAGATGGAGGTTGGTGGCAAAAATTGGATAGAAGGAGTGATGGGAGAAGATGAGCACAAAGGCGGGGAATGTGGGGAGAAGGCTCTGTGCAAACAGATAGATCACTCGCCCGCCGGTCGAGAGCTTGCGTGTTCCTGGGTTGAGTCTGAGGGCAGGAATCCACATGAGCGCTCCGATGACTACAAAGGCCACTTGCAGATAGACATAGACGACCAGCGAAGTGGCTTGCGCCTCGACGATGGCCGCAAGCATAGAGAGCACGAAGAGGGCGGCATAGAGAACCGTGGTAAGGATCGGCGAGGTGAGGAACTCAAGGAGGGCATCCACGAAGGGAGTCTCTGTCAGTCGGTGGAACAACCAGTGGGGAATGCCAAGGAGTAGGAGAGGAACGGCGACCAGTTCAATCAGCATGTTGTGCGTGAGGTAGGCGAGGCTCGAGACGTAGCGGGCAAGCTCGAGTGAGGGCCAACTCTCCATCAGTGCGAGTAGAACGAGGCCACTTAGGAACAGCGCGTGTTGTCGTGGAGTCACCGCGTCGCGAAGTCGAACATGGAGTGGCGAGTTGCTCAGCCGACTCGCTATTTTGGGGATCAGCCAATAGTAAAAGAGTCCTCCAAGCAAGAGGACAATAGCCCCTCCATATGGAGGGGTGATGCGAAGTACGGCTTCGCCCGTGACGGTGCCTAGCACCTCATTCCTCCCAGCGACACACATCCCTTTTGCAAGGGTCCCTTACCTAAGGGTTACCCCGTAAGTTTAGGCTGATGTTTTGACGAACGAGAACTTCGACGTTTCATCGTTGCGCCGGAGTGACGGGTAGGGAGGAGGCGCCGATGCTAGATTCCAAACGGCGGCGGGAATGTTGACGCAGAAAGGGTGGTGCCGATGGCGTCCGACCCCTTGATCAGGCTGGTCAATCTCTTTGAACTCCTGAGCACGACGCACGAACCGCTGACTCAAGAGATGATCACCGATCTCGTACCTGGGTTTCCCGAGTCGCCGAGTGCTCGTGCACGTGCTTTTGAACGAGCCAAGGCAAGCTTGCGTGAGATTGGCATCCCCCTTCGGACCATAACGTTGCCCGGTCGGTCCCAGGTTGGTTATCGGATCGACGCCGAGGATATTCAGTTTGACCTCGATCTCACTCGGGCTGAATGGGCGGCGCTTGAGGCGGCACTTGGTTGTGCCGTCTTCGTCGGCCAGCACGGTCGACACTTTGAAACCCGTCTTGGCTTGCTGTATCGGCAGGCAGCTCCAATCGTCTGGGGAATGGGAGAACTCGTTCATCTCAATCCTGATCTCGGTCGAGCTATCGCGGAGTCACGACGTGTGCGCTTCCTCTACCGTGGCCGTGAGCGTGATGTCTTTCCCTTTGGGGTGCTCATGCGTTGGGGACACGCCTATCTCGTCGCCGATGAAGGAGGACACCAAAAGAGTTTTCGCACTGACCGCATCGAACCTCCTTACCACCTTGGCCCCCTTGACGAACATCCCAGGCCCGCCGATCTTCGGTCTGCATTGCCGGAACATCCGTGGCTGCTCGAGGTTGACCAGAGGGTTGCCGTCATGTTGGTTGGATCGCCGGCGCAACTTGCGTCGCTTGGTGCCACGCTCGTTGGCGATGCTCCGATCATGACCACCGAGGGTCTGGTTCCAGATGCCCAAGCGTTGGTGTATGGGCGTGTCGAGGTCTCGAATGTTAGTGCTCTCCTCTCCGACCTACTGATGGAGCCGTATCCGGTGATTCCGGTGGCCCCTGCCGAGATTCGCGAGCGCTTTGTGCAGCAAGTGCAAGCCGTCTGGGCCTCGCTGGATGTGGGATTGGTCGCCGGTGAGGTGCAGGCCACGGCACCGCGGGCAAGCCTACGACAGGCTAGTCGCACGAACCGCACCCTGGAGGATCGCTTTCTTGCGGTCCAGGGCTTACTCTCGTACCTGCGGGTCAATGGCGGAGCGGCGACGATCGTGAACTTGGCTGATGTCTCTGGCTTGGAGCCGAGTGAGGTGGTGGAGCTCTTGGAGACTGCTTCGCTCGCAGGATTGCCGCCCTACAGCCCCGACGTGCTCTTGGACGTGGTGGTCGACGAGGAGTTTGATCTTGTCGAGGTCTCTGTTGATACTGGTCTCGGCCGAAGTCAGCGGATCGATGTGGTCGAGGCGATGACCGTCCTCGCGACACTTGAGGCGGTGACGAGCATCATGGATGGGGAGGTCCCCGAACTCCAGCGCGCTGCAGAGAAGCTCCGGTCGGCTATTCGAGGACAACTCTTGCGATCAGGAGAGGTGGCGAACTCTGATGACCCACCGGAAGCGGTGGCACTTCTCCGACGGGCTATCGCTGAACCTGAATGTGTCGAGCTCGATTACACCGATGCCGAGGGCCGTACGAGCCATCGACACCTACTTGCCATCAGTCTGTTTGTGGTAGCAGGTCGATGGTATCTCTACGGCCTCTCCGATGGTCAGCAGCGCCACTTTCGGCTGGATCGGATGCGCAATATTGTGTTGATGGAGTTTGACGGATGTCATGAGGTGGCCGCTGTTCGCCAGGCGCAACGCTCGCTCGATCGCCTCGATCCCTTGGGTCTGCGATCGTCGGGAACGCCGATTCGGCTGCATCTTGAACCAGATCAACTCGCCAAGCTTGAGGCGCTGACCCAGGGTATCTTTGACCGTGAAGGGGATAGCTGCATCGTCTACCGCTTCCGTGACGAATGGTTGGTGCGTCTCTTGTTGGCAATCGGCCCCGGAACGAGTGGTGTTATTCCGGCCTCCGTCCTGGCCAGCCTCCGTTACCGCGCATCAGCTATTCTGACGATGGTTGAGGAGTGGGTCTCTGCAACCACGGAGCGATCCGAGGTCTGACGATGCAATTCCGCTGGTTTGGTGGTGGTTTAGGAAGGCTGAGGCAGGTCATTGGAGAGAACTGAGATTGTGCAGGCGATCGCAAGCGCGCGACACGGGCTACTTGCGACGATCACTCCAAAGGGGGCAGTACATACGGTTCTTGTGAATCCCTTTTGGTCAGAAAGCCGAGAATGCATTGCGGTGTTTTCGCGACGAAGGAGCCAAAAGGTGGTCAATCTGGAGAATCGATCAACGGCGACCATCGCCTTGGTCGAGGGTGCGAAGTACTTTGCCATGCTTGGAGTCGCGACGGTCGTGGATGATGGAGATGAAGTGGAGCGCTGTTTGCCTGCGTTCTATCACAAATACCAGCGATTCCCTGTGGAGGCAGTCGATAGGGTCGTGATCTATCTGAACGTCGAACGTACACTTGGTGGTCTCTAGGGGTCGGCGATCGAAGAGCGGGTAGCGCTTTTCTGGCTGATCGCGACCTAAGAATTGACTGGAGGCTGCGGGGTGGCTGGCGGCGAGTCATGGTTCTATGCTTACCAGGTGTAAATAGTTTACGCCGATTGCTTTTACCGTGATTGCGTTGTGATAGCGGGTGATACGGCGCGCGTGACCAGAGGGATACCATGGAGCTAGTGAAGACAGGGGCAGCGGCTAGCCGCTCTTCGAGCCATGAGCAGTTGCGTGATGCGGTATCGCTTATCCTTGCCATGATGCCGGTGGTGAGGACGATCAAGGCGCGAGCTGGGAGCTGTCAGGTCCAAGGCGTGTCGATTACTCCTCGCCACATGCAAGTGTTGATGCAGATTCTGTTGGGGGGAGAGGTCACCGTTAGCGAACTGGCAGAACAGCTGAGAATGAGCCTTGCAAGCATCTCGTTGGTAGTCTCACAACTGGCCGCAATAGGTCTTTTGGAACGCCATGAGGACCCTCTTGATCACCGACGAACCGTGGTGCATGCAGGCCCTGAGTACGGCTGGTTCGTCACCGAGGTGCTAATCGACCGGTTCCAGCCGCTGATCAACGCGCTCGACACCCTTGCCCCCGAAGAGCGGGACAACCTCGAGCGCCTCGCACATCTTTTGTCGTCTCACCTTGTTGCAGCGCTCGATGGAATGACGCTCGATGGGTGAGGCGCACCCACCATCAACCGGAATATGGTTTGGGCGCTTGCGGTTGGCAAGTATCGCAACATCGTCCACTATGACAGGAGCTTCTTTTGAGTCGGTTTTTTGAGCGCCTCGGTGTTTTTGCGGTCAGGTTCAAGTACGCCATCGTGGTGGTATGGATTGCGGGCCTGATAGCTGCGCTCGCGTTTTTGCCCTCGATTGGCTCGGTGGTGCAGAACAACTTCTCTAACTTCCTGCCAACCAACTCACCGTCGATCAAAGCAGCGCAGCTAGCCGATGTGTTTCAAAAGAGTACGGACTCGACGGTTGTGGTTGTCGCGGATAACCCTCACGCCGCACTCACGACTGCTGATACCACATATCTCAATAGCCTGTCACAGACATTGAAGTCCGTGCCGAGTGTGGTCAAGTCAAATGTGGCGGCGATCTCGGCTAATGGTAAGGCAGAACAGATCGAGGTCGTTTCCTCCATCTCGCAGTTCAACGATTTGGGCATCAAGTCTCTCGTCAACGACCTGCAGGCCAAGTTGCAGAGCAACCCAGCTCCGGCCGATCTTCATATTCACCTGGCCGGGACGGTAGCGACAGCGGTCGCTCAGGCCGATCAGAATAATTCAAGTGCCAGCGCCACCCAGGGCTTTTCGGTGCTGTTCATCCTCGTGCTTCTCTTCATTGTGTTCCGCTCGGTGCTGGCGCCCTTCCTGACCCTGTTGCCTGCGCTCATCGTCACATTGTTAGCCGGACCAGTGGTGGCCCGGTTGACCTCGGTCCTGCACTATCAGGTCTCAAGCGTCACCCAGCTGCTCATGATCGTCCTCGTGTTGGGTGCAGGGACTGACTACGGACTCTTTCTTGTGTTTCGAACCCGTGAGGAGCTCAACCGTGGGCGTTCTCCTCAGGAGGCAGTTGAGTTTGCCCTCTCTCGGGTTGGGGAGTCGATCACTTTCTCGGCCCTCACCGTGATCGCAGCGGTCCTTATGCTCATTACCGCTACCTTTGGCTTCTACCGAGGGCTCGGCTATCCCCTCGCCATTGCCGTGTTCTTGATGCTCCTTGCTGGCCTGACCCTCCAGCCGGCACTACTAGCTATTTTTGGGAAGGCTGCATTCTGGCCTCGGCGTAAGTCGGAGAAGCGACAGGAGGCCAAGTATGGGCTGTGGGGCAGGATAGCGGGCCGCCTGGTCATGCGTCCGGTGGTCACACTCTTGATTGGCGTCGCCTTCTTTGGTGTCCTTGCCTTCTTTGCGCCGCTGAATCGCTCCTCAGGGTTCGCAAGCAACGCAGCAGCTCCCACTGGAACCAATGCCTACTATGGAAACCAGGATCTCACCCGTTACTTCCCGAAGGCCTCCTTTAACCCAACCGAATTGATCTTTCGTTTCTCCTCTCCGATCTGGAACCATATTGGCACGTTAGAGACCTTGGATACCGATATCTCGCACTCCTCGCTCTTTACGCAGGTCGATGGGGCACTCAACCCCGCCGGGGTTGCTCTACCGGTTGCGCAGCTCCAGCGTCTCCATGCCCTTCTTGGCTCCGCATCCACGCTTCCCCAAGTGAGCACCGGACATCTCGTTCCAGCTGGGGTGTATCAGCTATACCGTGCGACCGGTAACTACATCAGCAGCAATGGTGACGAGGTGTTGTTTGAGACGACCCTTACGGCGGGATCGCCGGGCCAAAATCCTGCGATCAATGCGGTGCCGGCGATTCGGTCTTTCACGAGTACGTTGGCCAAACAAGTCGGGGCAACGAAGTCGGGTGTTGCTGGCGAGGCACCGGCTTCCTACGACGTCTCGGCGGCCTCGAATCACGATCTTGTCCATATCGTTCCGCTCGTGATCTTGATCATCGCTATTCTGTTGGCCCTCGTTCTCCGCTCCGTCGTAGCCCCTGTGTTTCTTGTCGTGAGTGTTGGACTCTCCTTCTTTGCCGCCCTGGGGGTCGCGGTCCTGATCTTTATGAAAATCGGTAGTCACAGTGGCCTGATCTTCATTTTGCCGTTCATGCTCTTCCTCTTCCTGTTAGCACTCGGAGAGGACTACAACATATTGGTGATGACCCGAATACGGGAGGAGTCTCATCATCACACCATCCGTGAGGCAGTGGTTGCCGCAATCGGTGCGACCGGGCCGGCAGTGACCTCGGCCGGTATGGTGCTGGCGGGCACCTTCCTTGTCCTGGGTCTTGCCTCAGCAGGTCAGGCAGAGGTCGAGGAGATCGGGATTTCGCTGGCGCTGGGCATCTTGATGGATACGTTTTTGGTGAGGACGCTCTTGGTTCCGTCAGCGGTGGTGCTGCTCGGCCGTTGGAGCTGGTGGCCTTCAAAACTCAGCGACGTAGAGCCAGACCCGGATTCGTCACATCGGCACGGCCAACAAACGCCGTCGGTCTCCGCGACAGGGGAGAGCAATCGAGAGCCTGAGGGGCAGCTTACCTAGCGTGCAAGGGAACGTCTTCGCAGAGGTTGACGCCGGTACTAAGGTAGCGACGGTTTGGATCGACAACCCTGAGCGCGTGAACGCGATGTCGATTCAGATGTGGGAACGTTTGTCGGAGGTGCTTGGTGCACTTGCGCAGGACCGGGACGTCTGGGTCGTAGCGATTCGGGGGGTGAACGGCAATTTTTGCGCCGGTGCTGATCTGAGTGAGTTTGGCGATTATCGACAAGGGGCTGATACGTTGGTCTATGACCAACGTACCGAGGCCGCGCTACTCATTCCTCGCCAGATGCCTATGCCAGTCGTGGCCGTTGTGGAGGGTTACTGTTTGGGTGGGGGTGTCAGCATCGCCGCGGCCTGCGACATTGTCTACGCCGTGGACGACGCCAAATTTCAAATTCCTGCCGCTAAGGTCGGTACGGCCTATCCCGATGGGGCCCTCCATCGATTGCGCGATCGGGTCGGCTATGCCAACGCTCTGGAGCTGATCGCGACCGCGAGGAGAGTTGCTGCCGGTGATGCCGTCGCGCTTGGCCTTGTGACCCAGGCTTTTGCTTCGAGCGACGAGGTGTTGGCGCAGCTGCTGCGAATTGCTACGCTGGCACCGCGGTCGATCGCCGCGGCGAAGGCGAGCATGAATGGACGCATAACCGAGGATGAGCGGGTCGCGATCTTCTCGAGCCAGGACTATCAAGAAGGGCTTCGCGCATTCGCCGAGCGACGCAGTCCCCGATTCACTGGTCTTTGAATTTCGCGATCGTAGGTGACGTGCTACAGTAGACGTAGACCATGGCTTAGCACGTCAAAAGGGGGGGCAGATGAAAGTTGAACTCAACGTCTTGGATTTCCTGTATCGCGCCGTCGAGGTATATCCCGATCGTTTAGCGCTGGTCGATGATCCTGGTGTTCCTGGTGCGCTGGGCCGGTTGACCTATGGTGAGATAGGCCAGCGCGTGAAGGGTATGGCTTCCACGCTCGAGGCGATGGGTTATGAGGTAGGGGACCGGATTGGTATCGTGTCTCCGAACGCCGGGAAGTTCTTGATCTCGTACTTTGGTGTCTCTGGCTATGGACGGATCCTGGTGCCCATCAACTATCGATTGAACGCCGATGAGGTGCAATACATCGTCAACCATTCGGGTACACGGCTTCTCCTGATCGACCCGGAGTATGCCGATGTCTTCGGTGGTGTCAAGGTCGAGAAGTCGATCATCCTTGACGGCGTAGAGGATGCCCAGCTCTTTGCACCCCTGGCCGAGGGTGCATCGGTTCCAGTCTGGGCGGGTGACGAGGATTTTGCCTGCTCGATCAACTACACCTCTGGCACCACGTCTCGTCCTAAAGGGGTCCAGATGACCCATAGAAACGCCTGGCTGAACGCATCGACACTTGGTTGGCACACGACGGTGACGGATCGAGATGTGCTTTTGCACACGCTGCCCATGTTTCACTGCAACGGTTGGGGTATGCCCTATGCAATAACTGGCATGGGCGGTACCCATGTGATCCAACGAAAGATCGATGGGGAGAGCATCCTTGCCAACGTCGAAAACGAGGGTGTGACCATCGCCTGTGGTGCACCGGCCGTCTGGGCTGCCGCGTTGCAGGGTGCGGAGCGTCGGGCCAGTGAGGGTCGCCAGATCCCAGGGCGTGATCTCATGCGTGTGGTTGCCGCAGGCGCGCCGCCACCGTCGCGGACGATCGAGAGCATCCAGGAGGTGCTCGGCTGGGAATTCATCCAGATCTATGGCTTGACGGAGACCTCTCCGCTGCTGACGGTGAACCGTCGGCCACAGGAGTGGGATGCGTTGGAGCCGGCGGAGCTTGCGCGTCGTCTATCGATGGCTGGGACTCCGAGTATTGGTGTTCGTATCGCTGAAGATGTCGATGGTGAGGTGCTCGCTCAAGGGAATCAGGTCTTCAAAGGCTATTGGGAGCAGCCTGAAGAGACTGCGAAGGCCCTTGCTGGCGGATGGTTCCATACGGGTGACGGTGGTGTCTACCGAGATGGATTCCTCCGGATTCTCGACCGGAAGAAGGATGTCATCATCACCGGCGGAGAAAACGTCTCTTCCATCGAGGTAGAGGATGCACTCTTTCAGCATCCAGCCGTTGCAGAGGTGGCGGTGATTGGCGTGCCTGATGTCAAGTGGGGCGAGACAGTAAAGGCGTTAGTTGTGCCGAAGCAGGGCACGAATCCAACGGAGAAGGAGCTGCAGGAGTTTTGCCGGGAGCGTATGGCGCACTTCAAGTGCCCGACCTCGATCGAGTTTCGTGAGGAGCTAGCCCGAACCGCCACGGGCAAGTTGCAGAAGTTTAAATTGCGGGCACCGTATTGGGAGGGCAAGGAACGCCTCGTCAACTGAGCCCAAGAGTCATCGTGCTGCGGGTGATGCGAAGGCCCCCGCAGTTGTGTGAGGGCCCGCCGCCACTAGAGGTCGGTGATGAGCTTGAAGCGCTCGCTTAGGTGGGCGCTGTCGGGTTGAGAGGCTACCTCAATGAGATGAGGCAGGAGGTGGTCCGTTGCGTCCGCTGTCTCAGGTGCGAGGCCATAGCTCGAAGGGTACTGACTACGGTGACACGCGAGGGCTTGAGCCTTGGCCTCAAGGTGACGTTGTTCGACGGTCTCGCTATGGTCCTCGACGTCTGCCTCAAAGAGTAGAAGGGCGTCAGGCCGTGATGCTGGTAGCGATAGTTCTCGCCAGAAGCTCTGGTCGCGAGCCTGTACGAGCGCTTCGAGCACGATTTCACCGGTAACGCGGTGATCCGGGTGAAGACGATAGCGTTTCCATGGGTCATGAGTGATGACGACCGAGGGGCGGATCGATCGGAGGAGCGTTACGAGACGAAGAACGATATCAGAGGTGGCGCGGAGCTCTCCATCGATCTGTTGAAGAAAGAGGGGTGCCTGGGCACCTAATGCGAGGGCTGCCGACCGGGCCTCTGCTTGGCGCGAGACCGCTAGTGCGAGCAGGTCTTGTGTCGGATTCCAGGTACCGCGTCGCCCGTCGGTCAGAATGGCGATATGCGTGGCACATGAGCGTTCCGCCCATTTAGCGAGGGTGGCGCCGCAGCCGAACTCGATGTCATCGGGGTGCGCACCGATGGCCAGGACCGTTGCGGGGACCTCAAGATCCTTGCTGATCCTCTGAGGAGAGGTGGTAAAGTAGGTCGCGAATCCATCACGTTGTGTGTTCATAAGAGGTCCCAGAGTTCTGAATCAGGGAAGATCTCTCGAGCAAGAATGAGATCTTCTGGTGTATCGATATCGAAGGCGGAAGGGCAGGGCGTGACTTCAACAGCGAGTTCCCGAACTTTTGCACCTTGGATGTGATGGAAAAAGGAGTCTTGGCCATAGGCGAAGATGGGGTCTTGGACCGAGGTTGGGACGCGAAGAAGATTGGTCCCCGATAGGTGAGAGTCTGGGGTGACCAGAGAGATCCTCGCAGTTGGCCTCTGTCGGTACGCCTCCAGGCTTGCGAGAAACGGTAGATCATTGGGCAAGATAGTCACACAACGATAGGCCTTGAGCGCGGAGGAGGTGACGATTGCACGAATGGCAGCGTTGAGATCAACCCCCTGTTGGAGGATAGGGGTGATGGCGAGGCGAAGGCCTTCGTTCGCGGCCTGTTCGTTCTCGGCCAACAGGTAGAGGGTATCTAGCTCAGTGAGGTCGGTGATGCGTTGCAGACAGAAACGGGTGAGCACCATTCGTTGCTCTGGCGAAAGGACAGCGCTCAGCCGCGATTTCGATGTCGCAGGGTCGCCTTGAAGAACCACGAAGGCGACATCATTGGGTTCTGACACGGGCATCATCCTAGCCATGTGTCGCCACTCATTACGACACCTCTGGGGAGCGCGGACCTACGAGCCGACCAGATCGCCTGGTATCGTCGGAGTCGCAGGGGGTTCGACCCTTAGGGCGGGCTAGCCTATCCATGATGTCGGTGGGTATTGATGAGGTGGGACGGGGCGCCTGGGCTGGTCCACTGGCGGTCGGTGTCGCTGCCGGCGATGAGAGGATCGCAGGGCATATTCTTAGGCGCCGTCAGACGGAATCGTATTATGACTCGAAGGCACTGTCGCCACAACGGCGGCGCGCGCTACTTCAGCAGCTCCAACATGCAGGGCTGGATTTTGGTGTTGGGTACGCGACGGCATTGGAGATCGATACCCTCGGGTTGACAGCGGCGCTTGTCATGGCGGCCGAGCGAGGGTTGGTCGAGCTGGGAAGAAAGACGACGGCGGCCATTGATGATCACTGTTTGTTGCTCGATGGAAAGCACAACTATCTTCAACGTTCCAACGTGCAGATGATCGTGGGTGGCGATCGTGCGCATCCACTGATCGCGGCAGCCTCGATTGCAGCCAAGTTGGCCCGTGATGCGGTGATGGCGAGCCTTGACCAGGAGTTGCCTTATTGGGATTTTCTCGCGTCGAAGGGGTATGGCTCCAAACGGCACCGATTTGGTCTCCTTTGGCAAGGACCTTCAGTTGAGCACCGCCGTTCATTTCGGCCGGTGCAGGCGCTGAGTGCGCCCCTGCCCACTCGGTTTTTCTCTCCCCAAGAGGCAAAGTAGACTAAAAGATGTGGAGACTAGCAACAAGGGGGCCCGGCGTGTCGATTGGGTGTGTGGTTGGTGATCGAGCCACAGTCGCATGCAGCCTCTGGTCTGCCGCTCTGGGCCCAGCTCGCTGAGGCCCTGCGCGAGGGGATCGAAGCTGGACGATACTATCGCCATTTCCCCTCCGAACCTGAACTGGTGGAACGTTACAAGGTGTCACGGTCAACGGTGCGTGAAGCGATACGCTATCTGCGCTCCGAGGGATACCTTGAATCGAGACAGGGTAAAGGCACCTTCGTGGTTGCGCGAGAGAGTTTTGAGTCGCTACACAATCACCGATTTTCCTTAGCTGGTAAGATCGCAGAGTCTGGGCTTGAGGAGGTCGCAGAACTCCTCTGGAAGGGACTAATCTCCGAACCGGCACTGGCGCATCGACTCGGGCTAGAGTCCGGAGAGTTTTTCTTGATCGAGCGATTGCGTGGATCCCAACATGAGCGCTTGGCCCTTGAGCGGGCCTACTTGCCGCGAGCGAACGCCGATAGTTTCGAGGATGTTGACCTGACTCAGGTGGGGTCACTCTACGCCGTGCTCCAGTCAGGAACTGGTATCACGGTCACGGCTGGCGTCGACGAGGTTTCCGCTGCGATGCCCTCAGCGAGCGAGGCTGGATTACTTGGTATTGCCGAGACGGAACCGGTGTTGGTGGTCGAACGGACTGCCTACTCGCACCAGGAGCTGGTAGAGTTCCGACGAACTATCCTTGTCCCAGCCCGGGTCCGCTTCCGTAGTGAGTGGGGCCGATAGTGCCCACCGCGAAAAGCTGGCGACTAGCATAATAGTTGCAACTGCAACGGAAGATGAGGTGTACCGTGGTATCCAGTGGGCTCGAACAGGCGACCATCGTAACGAGTACCATAGGAGCGAGCGCTCGTGAGCGACTCCCGCGAAGGCTGATTAAGGCACCAAGCGGTCTGGAGGGTGAGGGCTTTCCGGTGAAGCGGGCCTTCGCTGGGGTGCCGATGTCAGAGCTTGATCCCTTTGTCCACATGGATGAGATGGGTGAGGTGGAGTATGGACCAGGCGAGCCAAAAGGCACACCATGGCATCCTCACCGTGGGTTTGAGACGGTCACGTACCTCATGGAGGGTCAGTTCGTCCATCAGGACTCAATCGGGGGTGGTGGCAGCCTTGGTCAAGGTGACACGCAGTGGATGACGGCAGGTGCTGGCATTCTCCATATTGAGCGCCCCCCGGAGGAGCTGGTGGTACAAGGAGGCCTCTTTCACGGACTGCAACTGTGGGTCAATCTACCCTCTCGACAGAAGTGGGTGGAGCCTCGCTATCAGGACATCGGGCATCGGAACGTGGCGGTGGGAACGAGTCCGTACCGTGATGTTCGCCTGCGAGTGATCGCGGGTGGACTCGGCACTGATCTGCGGGGTCCCGGCGTTACCTACACCCCGATCAACATGGTGCATGCGACGCTGCATCCGGGTGCACGCCTTTCGCTTGATTGGCCCGCAGCCTTCAATCTTCTTGTCTATGTGATGGAGGGTACCGTCCAGTTTGGATCGACGCGCGTGGATGCACAGGCGTCGCAACTAGCGGTCTTTGGTGAGGGTGACTTCTTTGAACTGGTCAACCCTGGTGTCGGTGATGCGGAGGTGGTTCTCCTGGGTGGCCAACCTATCGGCGAGCCGGTCGCTCATTATGGACCATTTGTTATGAATACCCGTGCCGAGCTTGAACAGGCGATCGCCGACTTCCAGGCAGGGAGAATGGGTCAGATCCCTGTAACGCACCTGTGATTCCTCGATAGGTTTGGCATCGAACTAGGCTGAATGGGGCGTAACCAAGCGAACGATAGCAGAGGTGGTTGGAGATTGAAGAAAGGGTGGATGGCTCAACTCGTTGGAGTGGTGCTCACACAGCGGAAGGAGCTATTCATTGCTCTGACCACTGCCATCCTTGGAACAGTAGCGACGCTCTTTGTGCCCATCTTCGAGGAGGCTTTTGTCGATTCGCTGCACGGCCATCACGAACAGGTTGGTTGGCTGGTGGGGCTGATCGTGCTGGCGGTGGCCGCCTTTGGTCTTGCCTTCTTGCGTCGTTTCTTTGGTGGACGCTTGGCCCTTGGTGTCCAACATTACCTGAGAACTCGGATCTTCAATCACCTACAGCGCATCGACTTCGCGGCTCACGATACGTTGCAGACCGGTCAGTTGGTCTCCGAGGCGAACGCCGATGTCTCCTTGATCCAAGGGTTGCTTGCGTTTCTGCCTCGGCTGTTTGGTAATGCGCTGCTCGCGCTGCTCTCCATCGTCGTGATGGCTGTGGTGTACTGGCCGCTTGCACTCTTGGTGGCGTTGTCCCTTGTGCTGATCGGGACAGCCTCGATACGGTTGCGGAAGCAGATTTTTCCGGTGAGTCTGATCGCGCAGCAGGAGAAGGGGGCGGTCAACGAGGTTGTCGAGGAGACGGTACGAGGGATCGCCGTCGTCAAGGGATCTGCTCTTGAGGATGTGCTGCTGGATCGCCTCCATACAAGGGCGCGACGCCTCTATCGGGCAAGGGTGGCTACGATCTGGCGTCAGGCGAAGCTGCAGGCTTTTCTCCAACTCGTCCCGTTACTCACTGAGGCGCTGGTGATCGGCATTGGAGGGTATGCGGCCATCAACGGCCATCTCGCGGTCGGCGCTTTTCTCCTCTTTACCACCTACATCGTTGAGTTGATTTTGCCAGTGCGTCAACTCTCGGTCTTGGTTGCCCTCTCCGAACAGGCGAGAGCCGGCGTGGAGCGCATTTTCGGACTGCTCGAGATCAACCCTGCGATCGTGCAGCCAGCGGATCCCTATCTTCCAGTGGCGGTCCACGGCGCCATCGAGTTCAGCGATGTCCACTTCGCCTATAAGCCAGGGGCGCCGGTGCTCGATGGCTTGAACCTGACCATTACACCCGGCGAAACCGTCGCTGTTGTCGGTTCATCTGGCTCTGGAAAGTCGTCGCTCGCCCTTCTCATTCCCCGTTTCTATGAGCCCCAAACGGGGGTAATCGCCATCGATGGTGTGCCAGTGAACCAGTGGGATCTTGGATCCCTGCGCCAATCGATCGGCATCGTCTTTGAGGAGAGTTTTCTGTTCTCTGATACCGTGCGAGCCAACATCGCCCTGGGTCGATCAGATATCTGCGAAGATGAGTTGATGCAGGCAGCACGGGCAGCACGGGTCCATGAGTTTGTGATGGATCTTCCGCAAGGTTACGAGACCGTGGTTGGAGAGCGGGGGGTCCGTCTATCTGGTGGGCAACGACAACGTATTGCACTTGCTCGTGCCCTCCTTGGATCGCCACCCATACTCATCCTCGACGATGCGACCTCTTCGGTTGATCCGGCAACCGAGGCGGAAATTCTTGACGCGGTTGCTTCAGCGGGTGCTGGGCGGACGATGATTCTTATTGCCCATCGGCGATCGACCTTACATCTGGCTGACCGTATCGTGCTGATGGATCACGGTCGCATCATCGCGATCGGTACCCACGAGGAACTGTTGGCAACGGAGCCGGCCTACGTCGAACTCATGAGCGGTGAGTCCGAAGCGCTCGTCGAGACCCCAAGGATCGCTCTTGTGGAGAGTGATGCTGAACCTGTCGTCAAACAAGAGGTTCCGGTGGTGGTTCCACGGCTGATCGACCGTTGGGTTGATCTTGGTTGGGTTGATGAGCGTTTCCGATTTGGGAGTCTTTTTACGCTCATCCGGGTTGGCGTGATCGTTGGTGCGATATTGGTTGCACTCGATGCGCTGTTGAGCCTTGCCTCCCCACTCGTGCTGCGTTC
Source organism: Ferrimicrobium sp. (assembly GCF_027319265.1). NCBI lineage: Bacteria > Bacillati > Actinomycetota > Acidimicrobiia > Acidimicrobiales > Acidimicrobiaceae > Ferrimicrobium > Ferrimicrobium sp. The sequence continues at coordinate 23,160 of NZ_DAHVNP010000030.1, forward strand.
GGGTATCGATGTCGGCGTGTTGCGTCACGCGCGGCCACTGGTCCTGGATGCGGCCCTCGCCCTCGGTATCATCTCCGTGGTCGATCTGATCGTCGTGATCCTCGAACAGGTGATTGCAGGACTTGCGGCAGAGAAGTTCTTGCTACTGTTGCGCTCGCGGATCTTCCAAAAAATCCTTCGCCTCGACATGGACTACTATGAGTCAGAGATGTCGGGTCGTATTATGACACGCATGATCAGCGATGTCGATGCCTTCTCTAATCTTGTCCAAAATGGCTTGATCACTGCACTCGTCTCGGTGATCTCCTTCGGCCTTGTGCTGGTGGTGGTGTTGATCATCGCACCAAGTATCGCGCTCGTCTTGATCGCTAGCCTGCCGCTGACCATTGCGGCGAGCATCATCTTCCAACGGTACGCCAATCGGGCCTATACCACGGCACGAGAACGCATCGCGGCGGTCAACGCCAACTTCCAGGAACAGGTCTCTGGGGTGCGAGCCTCTCGGGCAAAGAACCGTGGCCGCGAAGCGATCAATCGCTTTGATTCTTTGAGCAGTGGGTATCGCGATGCGCGTATGGATGCGCAGAAGGCGATCTCTATCTACTTCCCGTTTTTGTTGATGCTGGCGGATGTCACCACTGCACTGACACTGCTCTATGGTGGGAGTCAGGTGTTGAGCCACACGCTGGCGGTTGGGACGCTGTTGGCGGCTACCCTCTATGTCAGTCAGTTTTTCTCTCCGATCCAACAACTTTCGCAGACCTTTGACCAGTTCCAGCAGGCGCGGGTGGCTGCCCGTCAAATTCGGCGCTTAATGGCGCGCGATATCTCTATCCATCCCAGTGACCATCCTGTTCAGCTCGAACAAGTCCAGGGTGCAATCACGTTCCGGGATGTCACCTTCCAATATCCCCAAGCAGAACACCCGTCCCTCGATGCGGTCTCCTTTGATGTCGCTCCGGGGGCACGCGTCGCATTCGTTGGCGAGACCGGAGCGGGAAAATCGACGATCGCCAAGCTGTTGGTGCGATTCTACGACGCGACGGGAGGGATGGTGATGGTCGACGGAGTCCCGTTGGTCGATCTCGATCTGCATCAGTATCGCCGCCAAGTCGCCTATCTCCCACAGGAGCCTTTTCTCTTCACTGGCAGCATCTCCGAAAACGTCTCCTTTGTCCGTCCGGATGCCTCGGCTGCCGAGATCGAACGTGCCTGTCGGATGGTTGGGTTGGGCGGCTTTCTTGACCGAAACGATGAGGGGATTAACTATGACATCGGGGATCGGGGCGTTCGACTCTCAGCTGGGCAAAAGCAGTCAGTCGTCTTGGCCCGGCTCATCATTCAGGACCCACGAATCGTCATCCTCGACGAGGTCTCTTCCTCGCTCGATCTCGTTGCAGAGGCGCAGATGCAGACGGCACTGGACGAGGTTCTGGCTGGCCGGACGACCTTGGTGATTGCGCATCGGCTCTCCACCCTGTTGAAGGCGGATCAGATCTACGTGCTATCGCATGGCGCGATCACCGAGCAGGGAACACACGCTGACCTCATTGGCCAGGGTGGCCACTACGCATCGCTCTGGGAACTCTCGGCCTAAACGATGGATCAGGACTCTCTGATCACCCGCACATGGACCTCCATCATGGAGGTGCCGCCACCACGGTAGATACCGATCAAGGGGGGGACGTCAGTGTAGTCACGACCACGACCGATCACGACGTACCGCTCGGGTTCGAAGACTTGATTGGTTGGATCGAGTGGCAGCCATGAACCGACCCATGCCTCAACCCATGCGTGGCTCTCAGCATCAATGACTTCGCCTATTGATTCCTCCTGGTCTGGGTAGTAGTAGCCAGAGACATAGCGAGCTGGTATGCCGAGACGTCTGAGAAAGGCGATGCATAGGTGGGCGAAGTCCTGACAGACGCCTTTGCGTATTGACCAAGCCTCGCTTGCCGAAGTGGAGACCGCGGTAGATCCAGCCTCATAGGTGAGCCGTTCGTGGACCAGGTCTGAGGCCCACTGTGCTGCCTCAGATGGATTCGGACGCGCGAGCAGGAGTTCGAGCGCGTTGACAACTTCATCGGAATCCTCGACCAGTGTGAGGGCGGTAGGATCCAGGAACTCCGCAAAGGTGTCATCGAAGATGGGATCGCGATAGTGTTGCCAGGGTGGCGAGGGATCTCGTGGGAGTGCGGCTGTTCCTGTCTGCACACGGGAACGAGCGATGATCGAGAGCTCTCGGTGGGGTTGGTGGATCTCCAATATATGTGCGAGCGTCCCCCAGTAGTCTTGGTAACCCAGCACATGAGCCGACGGCGTCACGACCAGACTGCGTTCGAGAACAAACTGAGTTCGATCCGACTGGGGGAGCATTCTTGCTTCGTTCAGAGATCCATCTGACGCGAGAGAATAACGATAGTGTGACGAGTGTTCGATGGAGAGAATCCAACTCATCGCCCACTCCGTGGCAGTGCGGTGGCTACTTCGCGTTGCCATGATTGTCCGCGGACGTCTCCGAAGTATTGCTGAGTGATGGCATCTGAGGCGAGAGAGCAGGCAAGACTCAAGTCTTCAAGCAGTGTCTCGATTCGTGTGGTGAGGTCCTCCCTCGTCAAGAAGGATATCGTGGCTCTTGCCTGACCGAGGATTCGTTGGGCTGGAGCGGGCGGAGCGCTCCGATGGGTGTCGGGTGCGATGTGTTCCAGGCAACGCTCGGCCGTCAGTAGGCCGAACTGGACGCTGCGCGGAAACAGACGATCGACGAGTAGAAATTCGAGCACATACTCGGGCTCTACTTGACCATGGTAGGTGCGAATATAGAACTCATACGCAGAACAGTACTTCAACGTCGTGACCCAATCTCGACTTTCTGGTGCGAAGACGAGGCGAAACTTGAGGAGGCGAAGCGTCATATCGACACGCTCGATAAAGGTCCCAAGTTGGAGGAATTGCCAACCATCATCGCGTGGGAAGCTCTCGTTGAGGAGGCCGACGGTGATGGCAACGCGCTCATGGGCAAGGCGGACGTAGCGGAAAAATTCGGAGAGGGAAGTACTTCTGCGAGGCATTTTGACGAGGAGGCGATCAGCGATGTTGATGGCTTCGTAAACTTCGCTTGGCAACAGTTCCCTTAGCCCTCCAGCGTTTCTTCTGGCAGCGACAATTGAGGATGCGATCGAGTTTGGATGGTCGAGCGAGAAGCCCAGTGTGGCAAAGAGCGTCGCTGAGTCGGCTTCGTCGCCGTCAAGCTTGTCAAAACCGAGGGTAGAGAGGAAGGAACTCTGTGGGGCTGTTGATCCAGACTCGAGCTCATGATTGAGGTGTACCTCAAGGATGCGAGCGGTATCATCGGCGCGCTCCAGGTAACGACCTAGCCAGAAAAGTGATGCTGCGATACGAACCAACATCTCATTGCTCCTGTTGTTTCGTGCTTTGCAGCGGGTGATCTGGCTCAGGAGCAGTCGCTTGATGGACGAGATGTTCGCCAGCCGCGACGCCGTTGGTGGGATGGAGATCAACCTTGTCTGCGGTGGCATCGAGTACCCAGGTGTCCTTGGAACCGCCTCCCTGGGAGGAGTTGACGATCAGGGAGCCCTTCGGTAAGGCAACCCGTGTGAGCCCTCCAGGAAGTACCCAGATGCGATCCCCTTGGTTGATGACAAACGGACGTAGGTCGATATGTCGGGGTTCGATGCCTTCAGGAACTCTGGTTGGACAGGTCGACAGCCGGACCACCTCTTGGGCGATCCAGCCACGAGGGTTCGCAAGCATCGCTGCTCTCGCCGCAAGGAGCGTTGCCTCGTCGGCATCAGGTCCGATCACAATTCCGGTACCACCCGAGGCATCGACTGGTTTGAGCACGAGTTGGTCGAGCCTCTTGACGACCCATGAACGGACCTCGGGGTCCTCAAGCCGATAGGTTGGAACGTTTGCGAGGATCGGCTCCTCACCAAGATAATAGCGAATCATGTCGGGAACATAGGTGTAGGTGAGTTTGTCGTCGGCGACGCCATTCCCGATTGCATTTGCGACGGTGAGGTTGCCCGCACGGATGCAGGTGACGAGGCCAGGTACGCCAAGCAACGAAGAGGGTTCAAAGTAGAGCGGGTCGAGGTAATCGTCACTGATTCGTCGGTAGATGACATCGACTCGCTGGTCGCCCTCGGTGGTATGGAGATAACAGATGCCGTCCCGACAGGCTAGGTCGCCTCCTTCAACGAGATCCACACCCATCTGCCGAGCAAGAAAGGTGTGTTCGAAGTAGGCAGCGTTGTGGATGCCAGGTGTGAGGAGGACCACTTTTGGATCCGAAGTCGCGCCCTGGGGGGCTGCCGCTACGAGGGCGCGGAGGAGTTCTGTCGGGTAGTTTGCTACTGGTCGCACTCGGTTACCACGAAAGAACTCTGGAAAGATGCGCGTCATACTCCGCCGATTCTCGAGTACATAGGAGACTCCAGACGGGGTTCGCAGGTTGTCCTCAAGCACCATCAGTTTCCCATCATGGCCCCGCACGATGTCCATGCCCGAGATGTGGATGCGAACACCGTTGGCTGGTGCCAGTCCGTAGGCCTGTCGAATGAAGAGTGGAGAGGAGAGAACGAGCCGGTGGGGGATGATTCGATCTCGAAAGATCCGCTGTTGGGTGAAGACGTCGTCGAGAAAGGCTTCGAGTGCGCGGACTCGTTGGATGACACCGCTCTCGAGGTAGGCCCACTCCTGTGAGGAGATGATCCTCGGGATCGGGTCGAGCGGGAAGGGTGCCTCCAATCCCGCGAAGGAGTAGGTGACACCACGGTCACGGAACGAGAGGTCTCGCTCCTGGCAGCGCTGCTCGAACTCGGTCTCGCTGAGCTCCTGGAGCGCGCTGTAGAGCTCCATGCAACCTGGGCGCGGAAGTCCCGGCGCAGTGAGCACCTCGTCGAAGGTGTCCGAGATCGCGTATGCGTCAAGGAGGGTATTCTCCATAGCGCAACCTTAGCAGATCTGGTTCGACGATTTTCCCAAGCAACATGTTGTTCATCATGGTTATGAGAGCATGTGCAGTCGAACCCACGCCAGAAAAGCGAACAAATGTACTACTATGTCGATATGGAGCTGTTGCCTACCTCATCGTTGCTCGACGCGACCCCACATCAACCACCGACAACGTTACCGCTCAAGGCCGAGTACGCGACGTTGCTCCCAAAGGGTGGATTGCTGGCAGGCGCCGTTACCAGCGTCTGTGGAGCAGGGTCTTACACCGCCATGATTGAGATGCTCAGTGTCACCTCTCAAGCGGGTTACAACATCGCCCTTGCTGGCCTCCACGATCTTGGTGTGGTGGCGTTAGCACGCGCCGGTTGGGATCTTTCTCGTGTCCTATTGGTCGATCATGAATCTGAGATGAACCAGGTCATTGCTCTGCTTGTTGCAGCCTTTGATGTTGTCGTGTTGGATGTGGCCGTTCTCGACCGTTCTTGGCACCGACTCGTCGCGCGGGCTAGGGAGCGCAGAAGCGCACTGGTCATGCTTGATCGTATGGTGACGATCGAGCATGACCAGCTCCGACGATCTCTGCCTGGGGTGACGCTCGTCGTCGAGGAACTCGGTTGGGGTGTCCCAACGCCAGAGTGCCCCTTGGGGTCTCCCATCCTGCGTATTGCGGCAGAAGAGCATGGGCTCACGGTCGGTATGGCAACAACGGTGGCACAATGATGCTGACCACTCCTCGACGTGTGGTTGCTCTCGATCTCACTGGAATTTCGGCGCTGGCGCTCGACCTTACGGTAAGTGATTGCGCTGCAGTGGTGTACCGAGGTCAGATCGTGGAGGTAGCGGAGGCAGCCAAACACCATGGTGTTGTGGTCGGCATGCGTTCGTCGGAGGCGATGGCGCGCTGTCCCATGCTGGAGGTGCGAGAGCGTGATCAGTATCGGGAAGAGCAGTGGCTTGCACGATTGTTGCGGATGTTTGACGCCGTCTCTCCTCATTTTCGTCGCTACCGACATTCGTTCATAGCCCCATTGGGCTCGATGACTCGATACTTTGGGTCCGAACCACAGGTATTTGCGGCTATCGAGTCGGTTATTGCGTCGCTGACCCAGACCTACCCCCAGGTGCGCGCCACGCTTGGGGCGGCTGATTCTGTTTTTGTTGCGTTGGTAGCAGCACGCCTTGGGTGTCGCATACGTCCGGGGGAGTCGGTGTCGTTTGTGGGCGAGCGCAGAGTCACTGAACTCCTTCCAACGCCGGTGGCAGCGGTGTTGCGCGAGGTTGGGATGGAGCGAATTGCTGATTTTCAACGACTCGACGGCGCTGTGGTGGCGGCACGTTTTGGTGGCACTGGGCTGCGCTGGCATCGTCTCTGTCGCCTTGAAGCCGACCTTGTCGTCGGGGATGATGATCTCTCCGAGATCGTGATGTGCACCACGACTGTCTTCGATGGCGACACCACCGAACGGATCTCGTTCCGCCTGATGCGACCGCTCGATCGACTTGTCCACGCCGCCGAACAGAGTGGACTGGTACTTGTGAAGGCGAATATGGTCCTCGTCACGACGACGGGTGAGCTGACCAAGGTGGTGGAGGTACTTGATGGGGCAAGTACTACGGAACTGATCGCGCGACTTCGATGGTTCGAACAGGCGACGCGGTCGCGTCGTGATCCGTTGGTTGAGGTGCGTGTCGAACCATTGGGATGGTCTCCATTGCGTCGACGTCAGTTGACACTCGATCGCCAGGAGCTCAAGGAGTCGGCGATTCTTGCAACATTGACTCGCTTGACGACACTCTATGGCGACGCTAGTGTGCGCGTGCCGGTGCTGCAGGGTGGTCGCTCCCTAGGCGAGCAGGGTGTTTGGGTTCCTTGGAATGGCCGATGGCCATCTCCGATGCCCTCAGATGATACTGGGGCTCCGTGGCCAGGTCGTCTGCGCGGTGCTGCCCCGAGCCTGGTCTATCAACACCCCCGTGAGGTCGGCCTCTTTGATGTCGCTGGCGTTCCCGTGGGGGTGTACGGGGACGGAGTCATTCTTCCTCAACCCGCGGTGCTCGTTCGTGGCCGTGAGCAGCTCGTGATTTCGGCTTTTCATGGCCCTTGGGTCGTCGTTGAGCGCTGGTGGGAACACCGCCGTCGACGGTATGTGCGGCTGATGGTGATCACCCCCAAAGGGGTCAGTCTCGTGATTCGAGAGGCACAACGTTGGTGGCTCGAGGGGGAGTTTGCCTGACGCATGCCTCGCCACCGACAGCGACCGATCTGGCGCGTTCAAGACGTCGATAGTGTACGATCGGGGTATACGGCATCCGACCCTCCGGTGTCGGGTTACGCAGAACTCCATGCGCATAGCTACTTTAGCTTCCTCGACGGTGTCGTCTCACCCGAGGATCTTGTCGCCGCGGCGAGCCATGCAGGTCTCGCTGGGATTGCGCTGACCGACCACAACGGTCTCTACGGGGTCCCTCGCTTTTTGGCGGCTGCTCACTCCGTCGGGATTCAACCGATTATCGGGGCTGAAGTAACCCTCGGTAGAGCAGAGACGCGTACCGGCGCATTCGATCCACCCGGAGAGCATCTCGTGGTCCTTGCAGCCTCGATTGAGGGGTATCAAGCACTCTCTCGAACGCTTGCTGAAGGACATCTTCGGGGAGGATCGAAGGGCGTCTTTTCGTTGTCTCTCGATCAGTTGGCCGCCAACCAACCACGGGATGGCTGGATTGTATTAACTGGATGTCGTAAAGGTCCCCTCTCGCGTGCCTTCATGGAGGAAGGTCCCAACGCGACTCGACGTCGATTGAGTGAATTGGAGGAGCGTTTCGGCCGTGATGCGTTGGTGATTGAGATCCACGATCATGGCGATCCATTGGATGCGGTCCGAGCGGATTTCTTCGCCGCACTTGCGACTGAGCGGGCGTTACCGCTCGTCGGTACGCAAAATGTGCACGCTCTCGATGGCCATGGCCAGCGATTAGCGACGGTTGCGGCTGCGATCAGGTCAAACTCTCGGCTTGCGCAACTCGATGGATACCTGCCGAGTGCGGGGGTACCGCGACTGCGCACCCCCAAGGAGCAGCGACAACATTTTGGACGTTATCCGGGTGTCGTAGCCCAGACGTTGGAGGTGATGGAACGCTGTCGTTTCCCGCTGCAGCTCATCGCTCCGGGTCTGCCTCGCTCGCTTGCTCCTGCGGGTGCGACGGATAGCTCCTGGCTCCGCAACCTCACTTTTGAGCGAGCGCCACAGCGTTATGGAGTCGCGGGTGCTGAACGGGTTCCAGGAGCCTATCGTCAGCTCGGCTACGAGCTTGATATCATCGAGGCATTGGGTTTTGCTGGCTACTTCCTTGTGGTGACCGATCTGGTCGATTTCTGCCGCAGAGAAGGGATCTACTGCCAGGGTCGGGGATCGGCAGCGAACTCCGCCGTCTGTTACGCCCTCGGGATTACCAACGCTGACCCGGTCGCCCTTGGTCTGCTCTTTGAACGTTTTCTCTCTCCTGAGCGCGATGGTCCTCCGGATATCGATATCGATATCGAGAGCGGGCGACGCGAGGAGGTGTTGCAGTATGTCTTTCGTCGCTATGGCAGGGAACACGCCGCTCAAGTCGCCAGCCTGATCACCTACCGGGCTCGTTCGGTGCTCCGCGATAGCGCACGCGTCTACGGTGTGCCTACCACGCAGATCGACCGATGGTCTCGCCAGATCGAACGGCGCGGTTCACTGCGTGCTTCACTGGAGGCGCGCGATCATCGTGGACATCCGCTGCTGGAAGTTCCTACGGATATCGCTCAGATCGCACTCGGTCTCGAAGATGCACCCCGACACCTTGGTCTTCATGTGGGGGGGATGGTGATCTGTGATCGACCGATCATTGAGGTTTGTCCCGTTGAGTGGGCGCGTAAGGCAGAACGAAGTGTGCTGCAATGGGACAAGGACGACTGCGCACGGATGGGACTCGTCAAGTTCGATCTCCTTGGCCTCGGGATGCTGGGCGCGATCCATGAGATGGTCGACCTGGTCAAGGAGGCCTGGGGTGTTACCGTCGACATTGCACTTTTGCCTCAGGAAGAGCAGGTCTACGAGATGTTGCAGCACGCTGACTCGATCGGTCTTTTTCAGGTGGAGTCGCGGGCGCAGATGGCGACATTGCCACGGTTGAAGCCGACCTGTTTTTATGATCTTGTCGTCGAGGTCGCACTCATTCGCCCGGGACCAATCCAGGGAGGGTCGGTCCATCCCTACCTCCGACGCCGGAGCGGGGAGGAGGCGGTGACGTACGCGCATCCACTGCTCGAACGATCGCTCGCCAAGACCCTCGGGGTGCCACTCTTTCAAGAACAACTCATGCAGATGGCGATGGATGTTGCTGGGTTCTCGCCAGCACAGGCTGACGAACTGCGACAGGCGATGAGTTCTCGACGGTCAACGGAGCGCATGGAGCGACTCAAAAGGCGTCTTTTTGCTGGTATGGAGGCCAACGGGGTCGATGACCGGGCAAAGGAGGAGATCTACCAGAAGCTCTCTGCCTTTGCAAACTTTGGGTTCCCGGAGAGTCATGCTGCCTCCTTTGCCTACCTTGTCTATGTCAGTGCGTGGTTTAAACTCCATTACCCGGCAGCGTTGTATGCAGGTATCTTGCGTTCGCAGCCGATGGGGTTCTGGTCTCCGCAGACCTTGCTGCGTGACGCCACTCGTCATGGGGTTGAGATTATGCCTCCTGATGTCAACCACGGGTCAGCTATCACCACCTTGGAGGCTCATGACGGTGAGATCCGGCTTCGAGTGGGACTCAACACCATCCGTGGCATTGGAGACGAGAAGGCTCACGCCATCATCGGGGCCAGACCGTACGACGCTTGGCGGGCGCTTCTCGACCGCGTCGAACTCAACGAGTCTCAGCTGGTCAATCTCGCCAAAGCAGGGGCATTCGACAGCTTTGGTGAACATCGTCATACGGTGATCTGGCAGAGTGGTGAGGTGGTGCGGGATCGGGGGGGACTCTCGGGCATTGTGGCGATGGGCACACAACCTCCTTTCCCGCCCCTCGATGAGAAGGAGCGACAGCGCATGGAGTCTCATGCTCTAGGATTCGTGACCGATGGGCATCCACTGGAGTTGCTCCGCACCTCACTAGAACGATCCGGCGTTGTGCGCTCCGACCGACTAGGAGAGTTGGGCGATGGAACCAAGGTAACGGTGGCGGGCATCATTACCCATCGACAGCGTCCGGGTACGGCAAAGGGTGTCGTCTTCCTCAATCTTGAGGATGAGGCTGGATTAGTGAATGTTCTCCTACGCCCTGGCGTCTGGGTCCGTTTTCGCGAAGCAGCTCTTGCATCTGCTGTGCTCGTGACAGGGAGGTTGCAGTGCAACGGGGAGGTGCGGTCGGTGATCGCCTCCAAAGTGACACCTCTTGACGGCACTCCCGTATATGGAGCGCGTAATTTTCAATAACGGTAGCTCCGATAGGGATCGTGGCGCAGATCACGGCTACGACCTTAAGTGAGGTGGAACCAAAGGCGGATGAAGACGTGCTAGGGTAGTGGCCGATGCGATACCAGACGATCAGTATGTCATTAGTGGTCGCCTTGGGTGGTCTCGTACTGGCGAGTTGTGGAAGTCGGACGACAAGCCTGACGACACCGCTTGCCTCGGCCCCAGGGATTACCGCTTCGAGCGTGCTGTTTGCGAGCGAGGTCGACACCGATGGGGTATCTCATCAGTATGCCTCTGATGAGGTGGCTGGCATTCGTGCAGTCCTTCGACTTTTTGATGAACACCACGGTATTTATGGCCGCCAGTTGAGCGTTGTTGTGAAAGATGACGCGGGACAGACCGCGATTGCGGCTGACGAGACACGGTATTTGAGCATGACGGTTGGCGCTTTTGCCCTGATAGGTGATAGTCCCTCTTCGGTGCTGAATCCTATCTCGGCCCAGGCCTCGAATTCGGGCATCCTTCAGCTCTATCCGATTGGACAGGCGACGGGGGCGAATACCGTCAATACCGTTCCTCCGATCACTACCTCCGCCTCGAATCTTGGGACGCTTTTGAACTATCTCGATTTAGCTAATGGGGCTATCGCCGTCCTCTCGCCAACCGGTATCCCAACGATCGCTCGTGATCTTGGCGTCAAGACGGCACCGGAACAGCTCACCTATACCACGAGTGGACAAGTGCAAGGGCTGACGCAGCTCACCAAAACGGTCCCGGACCTCGTGATAAGCTTTGCTCCAGCGCCGGTGACGATCAAACTGCTCGCAGAGCTCAGCAGCTTGAATGAGGCGCCGACGGTGATCGCCGTCGAGAACTCTACATCACGTCAACGGTTGCGTGCCGGAGCACCAACGTTTCATGGCGATCTCCTCCGCCTTGGAACTTGGGTGCCTCAAGGAGCCCTTGATGCGGCATGGAGTGGGTATCTGACCAGGGTCGATCATCTCCTCGGCCCAGAAGTCCCCCTAAACTCTGCGACTCTCAACGGTATCTACAGCGCCACGATGTCGGTAGAACTTCTCCGTTCAGTCGGACTCAATCCAAGTCGCCGTGCGATATTGACGAGCTTGGCTCAACACCGCTTCAGCCCGGCCATACCAGCCTTGGGCCCGTGGAGCGCGACTTCGGGATTTCAAGGAGGCGTGTTGACGGGAACTGCGCACCCCGTATACGTTGATGGCGCCCGAGTAACGCTGACACCGCCGAGCATGGCATCACCCCCGAGCTTCTAGGCCGGCGGTTTGCCTGATCCTCTGAGTCGACCTGAGTGGTGCTAGAGTCGGTGCAGGCGTGAGAGAAGGAGGCGATGATGGCGTGGGACTTTGCTACTGAACCCGCATTTGCAGCGCAACTGGCATGGATCGAGCAGTTGGTCCGAGACGAGATTTTCCCGCTCGAAACACTCGATCTTGCTACTCCAAGACTAAAGCAGATCATCAAACCTTTGCAGGAGCAGGTGAAGGAGCGTGGACTTTTTGCTGCTCATCTACCGCCAAGCCTTGGTGGTCAAGGTTTTGGTCAGGTCAAACTCGGACTGATGAATGAGATTCTGGGGATGTCACCAATTGCCCCGCTCGTCTTTGGCAACAACGCTCCCGACTCGGGAAATGCTGAACTTCTCGCTCTTGGTATCGAGGCAAACGGTGCCGAGTTCCAACGCGAGCGCTATCTTGAACCCCTCTTACGCGGTGAACTCGCGAGCGGGTTTTCGATGACTGAGCCCGATGCAGGTGCCGACCCGACGCGCATTAGCGCGACGGCGTTGAGGGACGGTGATGAGTGGGTCATCAACGGGCATAAGTGGTATACCACGAATGGATCGGTGGCAGATTTTCTCATTGTGATGGTCCGGACGATTCCTGATGTACCTGCTCGCCAGGGCATGTCGATGTTACTCGTCCCGAAGGGGACGCCCGGGGTACGTGTGGTGCGCGATATACCCACGATGGAAGATCCTGTCGTGCGCCCAGGCTCCTACGGCAATCACGCGGAGATTATTTACGAGGATGTTCGTGTGCCCCTTGATCATCTCATTGGACATGAAGGGATGGGATTCGCCCTCGCTCAGAGTCGGCTCGGTCCTGGTCGGATCCACCACTGCATGCGATGGCTTGGGCAGTCACGCCGGGCCTTTGCGATGATGTGTGAGCGAGCTGTCTCCAGGGAGGTTTTTGGCGAGCCACTCGCTGCCAAACAGACGGTGCAAAACTGGATCGCCGATTCGGCTGCTGAGATGTCGGCTGCTCGTTTAATGACCCTGCAGGCGGCGTGGTTAATCGATCTGAAGGGACAGAAGGCAGCCCGCAAGGAGATCTCGATGATCAAGTACTTTGGGGCCCAGGTACTCTACAACGTGATCGATCGCGCGATCCAAGTCCACGGTGGTCTAGGGTTCTCCTCCGACCTTCCGCTGGAACAGATGTACCGTGCCGCACGGGCAGCCCGCATCTATGATGGTCCCGATGAGGTGCACCGCATGACGGTCGCTCGCCAGATACTGCGTGATTACGAGCCTGTCGAAGAACCCACTGAACTCATCGCCACCCGGCGCGCGGCGGCCAAAGAACACTTTGCGGCCCAGCTTGAGCTGTTAAGCATCGACCGTTGAGCGAGTAGGGCGATCGCATTCGGTCCTGTCGTTTGCCTTTGGCAGTTAGCCTATTGAGAGCACAAGATGTGAGATCGATGGAGGAGATGTGTCGAGAGACCCGCGGACGATTGTGAGCGTTCATGCCCACCCCGATGATGAAGCATCCAAGGGTGCTGCTACCATCGCGAAGTACGCCCAGCTGGGTGTTCGTGCGGTGCTGGTCACCGCCACTGGCGGCGAGGAGGGCGAGTACCTGAATCCAGCCTTTAAGGAGCGGGACCCAGGCGAGTTGCCAGAGCTGAGGATGAAGGAGCTGGCACGGTCTGCTGAGATCATCGGCTATGAGCAGGTTGAACTGCTCGGTTTTCGTGACTCAGGCATGCCTGGTAGTGAGGCCAATGGCCATGTGAACTGCTTTGGTGCGGTCTCACTGGAGACGGCGGTGCGGCCTCTGGTCGCAATTCTTCGACGGGAGCGGCCTCAGGTGATGATCAGTTATGGAGAACGACAGGACGGGTATCCGCATCCCGATCACCTGCGTGTCTACGAGGTAGCAAAGGTCGCCCGTGATTGGGCGGGTGATCCAGACTTCGCCCCTGAACTCGGACCGGCACACCGGGTCGCAAAGTGGTATTGGTCGCTTTGGGTGCGTGCTCGTTTCGAGGCGCTGGGCAAGGCTATCGCTGCGAAGGGGATCGAGCTTCCTTTCCGTATGACAGAACGTGCGGGTGATGATGATCTTGTGACCACTCGTATCGACGTGAGAGAGACCATCGGTGTGGGTCCTCGGGCCTTGCTGGCCCATGAGACCCAGGTGGATCCGAATTCGCCATTCTGGTTTGCGCTCTCCCCTGAGGAACTCGCTGATGTCTATCCCTACGAGGAGTACCATCTTGTCGGCGCGCCGGAAGGCTATAGTGAGCAGGACCTCTTTGCTGGATTAGAGGGGGACTGAGATGGCTGCATGGCTCTCAGAGGGATGGATTGCGGATACTCTCGAGCTTGGCGCAGTGATGCCGTATCAGGCAGGGGTATCGGCGACGCTTCAGTACTTCCTGACCGATACCCACGGCACCGAGTACGCCTACTACTGGACGATTCGAGATGGCCAGCTCGCCGCCGCCGGACTCGGTGAACACGTCGCTCCTGATGTGGAACTCTCCGTCTCGCTCGAGGATGCACGTAGCATGCAGACGGGTTTGACGGATGCAACGAGCGCGTTTATGGAGGGCAAGTTACGGGTTGACGGAGATCTCGATCTGCTGATGACGTTACTCCCGATCACCGGTTCGAACGAGTATCAGGAACTCGAGCGCGAACTTGCCCGCCGTACGGATTTCGACCGCATCGGATCCTAGTTGCTCGATCCTTGGCTGGTCCTTACACTTGTCGATGCGACGATCGAAGAGACTAGCGGGATCGACTCGTCACCGTGGGAAAAATCCTCTGGCGAGTGGGTGACTGAGCGGGATGTCGCCATCGAGTCCATGATGAAGGCGCGGCTTGAGCCTCTCATCCCTGGGTGTCGAATCCTTGGGGAGGAGTGGGCAACGCGCGATCGCATGTGGCCCAGTTGGATCGGGCATGGGCCGGTATGGGTGATCGACCCAATCGATGGTACCGCGAACTATGTGACTGGTGTGGGACCAATCGCTACCATGGTGGGCCTTGTGATGGATGGGTCGCCATCTCTGAGCTGCATTCGGCTGCATAATGGCCCAGCACTCATCGCTGACTCGTCGAGCGTGATGGTTGTTGATCAACCGAGTCAATCCGCAGCGCGACGGGCACGAAGTCGAGGAATGGTCTCCTCGCGATTTCTACCCAGCGCTGTCGCCGAACGGTTCGTGGGTGCGTTGAGCGACGACTTCGATATCCTCGAGGGTTCTGGTTGTGCAGGGAGCGACTATCTCGAGCTGGTGAGCGGTACCGTCGACTTTCTCATCTATGAACGGGTTTTACCGTGGGATCACGTCCCGGGAGCTTACGCCGCGACCGTCTGGGGCGCTTCGGCACGCATGGGGGACGGCTCCCTCTATCAGGCGCAGCCGGAAGGGGTTGGCCTGGTCGTCAGCCGGGAAGAGGCCCTCACGCAGCGCTTGTTGGGGCTCCGACGAGCGGCACTCCGGGCGGAGCCATACGGGCAAGGTTGCCCGAGTCACAATGTCGTCGATGACTCCTGAGGGCGTCCTATCGACGTCGGTATCGTCATCGATGGAGCGCTATGACCGTGCCGATCATCACTGGTGAAAGTTTTTGCTCCAGGGTTCGCTTGTGATGGGTGCTCCCAACCTCTGTCATGAGGCCAGCTCAGGTGGTGTGGTGTAGGTACGGTTCTGTCTTGCGATACCCGTCTTGGGTGATAGCGAACTTGGCGAGGAGCCGGGTGAGTTTGGTGGTCTCTTGCGGTAGCTCTTCTGGGTCAATGAGAAGGATCGTCCTCGTCCCGTAGGTTTGGAGCTCGGGGGTATCGGTACCAAAAGTCACTGATACTTCCGTGACGCCGACGGTCTGGGTGCCAAGTTCACCCTCCAAGAAGTTGAGAAGTCGTGTGAACGAGGTGATCTCGTCGCGGGGGGTCACAAGGATCCTGTCGATGGTCCTAATCCCGCGCTGACGAGCCAATGTATAGGCATCATAGCCGAGATGATTTTCGTCGCACGCCGGGGTCAGGCGGAGGGGAATGCAGAACTCTTCGGCCAGACCGAAGAGGACATCAGCAAGATCGGCTCTGGGCCAGATGGAGTCCTGAAGGACCGCCAGGTGCGAGACGCTGATGCCCCAGAGGATGGCGCGCTCAAGTTGGGCGCGCAACTCATGGTAAACCTCTACTGCGTCGGCATGTTCAAGCAGGTCTTCGACGGTCGTAGGGAACGTTCCATCGCCTCCCATGAGTGTCGGTGCATAGGTGAGCGGACGATAGCCAAGGATCGGGTGAGGCGATGTCAGCACGAGCTCTACGCCAAGATCCTCACCCCGGTAACGCTTGACCACTTCGCGAGCCCAGGCGCCGACGACGTTGAGCCGTCCGCTGGTGGCAAAACCACTCTTCATTGCGAGGAACCCGGCTGAGGTCGTCGCCTCAGTCACGCCGAGACTATCGGCAACCAGAATGAGTCGTTTGGCCACCGAAGGGCTCTCCTTTAGTCGTTGGGAGTGACGGTGGAGTGGTTGGCGTTTTCAGCGATTGCAAGTCCAGCCGTTGGGCGAAAGTCCTCAAGTTTGGCGATTGAGGCGTTCTTTTTGCCCTCAGGGTGCACAGGCTTGCCAAAGGCCTTGTCAACCAATTCAGCGACGTCGGCACCGGAGATCGTTTCGCGTTCGAGGAGTGCATTTGCGACGTTGACGAGGCCCGGGAGATGGGTCTTGAGTATCTTCGAAGCTCGCTCCTCTTGCTCACGGAGGATGCGCTCCACCTCCTCATCCACCAGCCTGGCGGTTCGATCGGAGTAGTCCGATGAGTGCAGCAGGTCTTCACCTAGGAAGACGACGTTTTGCGAGCCCCAAGCCATCGGGCCGATCCGTTCGCTCATGCCCCATTCGCGCACCATCCTTCGCGCGAGTTCGGTATTTCCTTGAAGATCATTGCTCGCACCCGTGGAGAGGTCCCCGTACACCAGGAGTTCTGCAACACGTCCACCCATACGAACAACCAGCGAGTCCTCAATGTACTCTTTCGGGTACAGATGGCGCTCCTCAAGCGGTAGCTGTTGAGTTACACCCAGTGCCATGCCGGTTGGGAGGATCGTCACCTTGTGTACAGGATCCGAGTACTGGAGTACGTAGGCGAGCACTGCATGCCCACCTTCGTGAAAGGCGACACGTTCTTTCTCTTCGTCTGAGAGGATGGTCGACTCTCGCCGCTGTCCCATGAGGACGCGATCACGCGAATACTCGAAGTCTTCCATGTCGATCTCGGAAGAGCTGCGGCGGACCGCACTCAAAGCCGCCTCATTGACGAGATTGGCAAGATCAGCACCGCTCATACCTGGGGTGCCGCGCGCGACGACGGTCAGGTCGACATCGTCGGCGAGCTTCTTGGATCGGGTATGTACCTCAAGAATTGCTGTCCGCTCGTCGAGGTCGGGGAGTGGCACCACCACCTGCCGGTCGAAGCGACCAGGGCGTAACAGTGCGGGATCGAGAATATCAGGACGGTTGGTTGCCGCCATCACGACGATCCCCTCCGCTGGGTCGAAGCCGTCCATCTCGGAGAGCATCTGATTCAAGGTCTGTTCACGCTCGTCGTGCCCTCCCCCGAGGCCGGTGCCGCGCTTACGACCGATGGAGTCAATCTCATCGATGAAGATAATAGAGGGCGCTTGCTTGCGGGCGGTTTGGAAGAGGTCGCGAACGCGGCTAGCCCCGACACCTACGAACATCTCCATAAAATCTGAGCCACTGACGGACATAAACGGCACACCAGCCTCACCGGCCACGGCCCTTGCGAGCAGTGTCTTGCCAGTGCCAGGAGGTCCAACAAGCAGGATGCCCTTGGGGATACGTGCGCCGAGGTTGGTGAAACGAGTGGGGTCGCTGAGAAACTCGACGATCTCCTTCACCTCTCCCTTCACTCCTTGATAGCCAGCGATGTCATCAAAGGTCGTGCGCGGGCGTTCAGGAGAGTAGACGCGCGCCTTTGACCGTCCGATCGACATAATCCCCGACATCGAACCCTGGGTCCGGCGGCTGATGAATATCCACACGAGGGCGAAGCCGCCGATCAGGATCGCATACTCAATGATGGTGCCAAGAATGCTGGGAGTTGTTGTCTGGAAGTTGTAGCTGACACCAGCCTTCTTCAGCGCAGTGATCTCGCTCTGAAAGGCGGGGAGTGGCCCATAGAGGCTGTAACTCTTGCCGTTTGTCAAGGTACCCGTAATCTGCCCAGACGAGTTGTCAATCAGGGCAGTTTTGATGTGATGGGAACTCACATTCGAGAGAAACTGACTGTAGGTCAGTGTCTTGGCGGTCGGTCCATGATTGAAAAGAGACACGAGAAGAACGACGACCACGAGCCCGATCAGGAGCCCAAAGGTTATTCGCGCACGGCGATCGTTGCCTTGTTGTTGACCGCTGTTACCGGGTCGCATATTTTGAGGAGTGCGGCTCATTGCTACTATGCTAGGCGGTTTGGCGCCAATTGAGAAACCTAGTGCGCCAAGTCTCGTAGTGCATGTCGGTGGCTATTCCTCAGGTTGAGACACCCGAGAGTCTTTGGCGTGGCAGCTTCGGTGGAATGCGTGAGGAAGGAGCGATGCGTGGAGGTGACAAAGGGTCGACCAGCTCCACTCTGGTTTCCTCCGGTCGTCCTCGGCTTGGCGTTGGTGTCGAGCACGATTTTTCTCTCAATTGGAATCTCGGTCTCCCACTTCTCAGGACCGGCTACTCTCTCTCGCCTGACCCCATTCTTGTTGCTCATGGACGAAGTTGGGCTGTGGGTCTTCTTTGTGGGTGGCGCGGCTTTCGCCGCGCATACCTACTGGCGTGAGCCCTTTTTGGCGTTGATTGGATGGCATTTTCGACCACTCATTGACCTGCCGGTTGGGGTGGTTGCTGGTGTCGTCTCCCAGTTGGTGATCGTCCCCCTGCTCTACTTGCCCTTTGAGGCGATCAATCCCTCACTCTCACGGTCCCTATCGAAGCCTGCACAGTCCATCGTTGGCATTGGTCATGGCGATGGGCTCATCGTGATCGCCTTTGTGCTGGTGATTGGGGCACCCGTGTGTGAGGAGATTTTTTTTCGTGGACTCACCTTGGCGGTACTCCGTGACCGGTTGGGGCGATTTGGACCAGTGCTTCGGGCAACGCTGGCCATCCTGGGTAGCGCCTTACTTTTTGCACTTGCGCACTTCGAACCATTGCAGTTCGCTGGCCTCTTTGCCGTCGGCTGTGTGTTCGGAGGCCTCATGTGGCGGACGAAGCGACTCGGTACGTCGATCATCGCCCATGCAACCTTCAACCTGGTGGCACTGCTTGCGCTCGTGCACGTACATTGATGCGCTCGTGCACGAGCGCAGATGTCATGCGTCAGGTTGATCACGGTCACTGAACCTGGCCCCACGCCAGCACGAGCGTGGGAAGCGAAACAAACGAAGTTGGGTCTGGGTCAACGCCGGTCATGGCTGCGAGATAGCGTCCCGCCAGCGATTCACCCAGACCCACTGGGGTGAAAGCGGCGATGCTGGGCTCGTTGACTCCCACATTCGTGAGCAGTTCGTACAGGCGCAGGCCGATGTCTGGGTTCGCTATCTCGTCGGTACCAACGCTGAGCGGGTGACCCTCGACTCTTCCGGTTGACGTAATCGGCTCCATCAAGACGAGATGGCCACCTGGTCGCACCCAGTGTCGCATCCTCTCTACGGCTGCGAGAGGTGCTGGGAGGTTGAGGAGTAGGAAGCGGCTAAATATCACATCAACCTCGGTCGGTAGTGTGAGCTCGTTCACCTCCTGGACGAGAGTCGTGACGGTGCAGTGCACCTTTGTGTGCTCGTTAAACGGTGGGTCGAAAACGGTTGGATCATGGTCAATGGCGTAGAGGATGGTGTCGGAGGGGAGCGCTTGGGCAACGTCGAAGGTGACACCTGCATCACCGCATCCCACATCGGCGACCAGGTGCGGGTTCAAGCTCACGAGGAGATCGAGCAGATGATCGGTGGCTTGCGCGTAGGGGTCGCTACTGTCATCACCGGTATTTGTCTCCATACAATTGGATTTTGTCGGTATAAGGTGGCGATCTCCCACATTTCTACGCTAGCGTTATGGGTCGTGAATGCAACGTTAATACTCTGCGATTCTGCGCAGGTCAGTGAAGGTAAGCTCTTTCTCCTCGGCGGCGGGTGGTCGGTGACCGGCCCAGGCATGTCGCCGATGGCGATTGCGATGAAGGTTGATGTTGGGTGGAGCGAGGCTCCTGAGGCACATCACTGGGAGTTGTTTCTACAGGATAATGATGGCGGTGCCATCACGGTGGAGACACCAGAGGGTCCACAGCCGGTTGAAGTGCGGGGTGATTTTCAGATCGGAACACCGCAAGGGGTACCTCTGGGCAGTGACATACCGGTCAATCTTGCCATCAACCTTGGTCCACTGCCGCTACCACCAGGTGGTCGCTATCGCTGGGTACTGACCATCGATGGTGAATCCCAGCCGGACTGGAACGCAACCTTCTCCACGATGGCGCTTCCACAGGGCGACGTTGCTGAAGGCGGGGAGCCAAGTGAGGCCCCGCGTCCAATCTCTGAGGACTAACCCTCCATGGGCGTGAGTGACCGACCCTTTGGTCGAGCGTTCGAAGATTTCGTCGTCGGTGATGTCTATCGGCATTGGCCTGGCAAGACCATCACCGAGGCGGACGACCATCTCTTTTGTATGATCACCATGAATCATCACCCCCTGCATACCGATGCGTACTTTGCTGAGCACTCGACGGTGCACCGAAGGAATGTTGTCGTGGGGAACCTTGTCTACTCGATTGTCTTGGGAATGAGCGTTCCGGATATCTCCGGTTCTGCTATCGCGAACCTCGAAGTTGAGTCGCTAATTCATCGTAAACCCACCTTCCACGGCGATACGATCTATGCCCAGTCGCGGGTGCTCGCGGCTGAACCCTCAAAATCGAAGCCTGATCGCGGTATCGTGACGGTCGAGACCTTTGGCTATAACCAGGATGGAGACGAGGTGGTGTACTTCCGTCGCAAGGTGATGGTTTGGCGCAAGGATTCGGTGCCCGTGCGTAAATTCCCCTACTCTGAACCTCGTTAGGGCGCTGGTCGTCTCGTCGGACGGTCTTGGCTAGTCGCCATCGCTTCCGGCATTGCGCCTCCTTGAGTATGGCAGAATTCCATTATTTTCTCAAGGTTTGAGGGCGCGAGACGATGTTGTTCTGAGAGGAGATGAGCCGCTGACCTAGACCTCCCCCTCTCTGTCACGTGGCCTCTCCTCTCTCACAACGCACCGGTATTGACGAACGTGATCTTGGCCGGCAATCGTAGGGTTGCGACACTCGGGTTTTGGGATGAGACGGCTGTTGGCATGTTCCCTGCAGTTGGACCGATGCTCGTGAAGCGCGTGTACTCATGCACCTTGCAGGTCTGTCCTGAGCTTGGTGGCGATGAAGAAATTCTCGCTTGCGTGCAGCAGGTCTTTGAGGCTTAGCAAGCTCGGAACATCGTGAGCTCTTTGTGGCTCATGATCTTTGTAACCCATTAGCAAGGCATCCCATACATCTGGTCGACGCCAGGGTCGCCATTGGAAGAGGAGTCCTTCGAATTGCTCTACCTTTCGGCCCTTTGCGAGAAGGGTCCTGACGGCAGTCCACCCTCCTCTGTCGTGTATCGATGCTGTTGTTGAGAAGGGGGCTCCTTTGAAGGAAATCTTTGTGTCATTGGCGAGATGAGGGGCGGTTGGACGCCCTACGAAGCAACTCCGCACCAAACACTTGCCATACTGAACAACTCCCGGTACAGTCTTTAGCGATGATCAACCGGCAATATTGGCCTGGTGTCCGAGTGTAACCGTGTCCTTCGATGCCAGCCAGTAGACCGATAGATGGCGGGTGTCATCTCTTTGCCCCCAGAACATGACGGGGGGTGCAATATCCATCGTGGGAACGGTGTCGTGGAATGAGTGTGCCATAACCTTGTCATGTCATGTCCATCGGGATTCTCCGCAGAAGGGTGCTCACTCGGATGCGATTGCGAACGAGAGGTGATGTCGATCGAGAGGGCGGGTCGACGAGATTGGTGAGTGGTGGCAGTAACACACGGCGCCATCTGGACATAAGAGATAGAGAACCTAATGACCACGTAGGGGGTATCGATGATAGAGGAGCGGAAGGAACGTTTTGACGCGTTGTACCGCTCAACACGAGCCAAAATACTTGCCTACGCGCTGCGACGCGTCCCTTCAACTGAAGACGCCGCGGATGTCTTGGCGGAGACATTCACCGTGGCTTGGCGAAGATTGGAGCAGGCCCCTGCTGGCGACGCGGCACTCCTGTGGCTCTATGGCATAGCTCACAATGTCGTTCGCAACAACGGTCGCAGTCGTAGGCGGCGTTCGCAGCTCGTGGGGCGGATTGCGCAGCAGGTGCCTGAAACCGCATGGTGGGACGTCGCACGTGACGAAGAGCGTCTGGTCGCCCTGATGTGCTTAGCGAGACTCCCTCAGGATGACCGAGAAGTACTGATGTTGGTGGCCTGGGAAGGACTTGCACCGTCGGCGGTTGCTACGGTACTGGAGTGCTCTGCTGGGGCAGCGAGGGCGCGGATTCATCGTGCTCGTCGTCGTCTTGAACTGGCGATCCATGCGGCGGAGGCGGAGGATAACCATCGAGTCGATGTCAGTACAAATGGATTAGGAAAACCTGAAGCAGATCTATTCACCAATGATACCAGAGGAGACAAACCACAATGAAAGTGTTCTTGAGTCAGCTTGATCCGGTCGATGAATGGGCCGTCGAAGCAGCCGTTACGCACCCCGTCTTTGCGGAATTATTCGGAGCCATTATCGGGGATGAAGAGATCGAGGCGGTGGCCGAACCTCTCCAAAGCAGCCCTTCCTCCTCTGGGCGGCCGTCGCGTCGGCGCACAGTCGTGTTCGTGGTGGTTCTGATACTCGTTGGTGGCTTTGTGGGTATTCGAGGTCTTGGTGGTGCTCGTGTACTCACCCATCCCATTACCACTGGCTGGCACGAGGCCCAGGCACTCGACTCGGGGAGCTCCGGTCGTAATGGGAGTTGGCAACTTGTCGATGCGGTCATGAGTGGGACCTGGCAACAGAACGAGGATGGACCACCGCCGGGGTACCTCACCTGCGCGACTCCTGGGCGATGCTACGTGATGGCGGGTAACTACTCGTCCGCTGCTTTTGGATCGCCACTGCTCTCCGAGTCGCTTTACGTCACGATCGACCAGGGTGCGAACTGGGCAGTTCTTCCTATGCCCACAGGGTTTGCCGCTACGACGGCGCTGTCCTGTTCGGGAGCGGGCTGGTGCGCAGCCGGTGGAACCTATCACGGGCAACCGATCCTGCTCTCGACGACAGACGGAGGACATTCTTTTACGATGACACCAGTGCCGAGCGGGCTGGGCACGATCGATGTCCTCGCGTGTCCATCGCTCGGAGCCTGTGACGCACTTGTTGCGACATCAACTGGACAAAATGATGGTCCAATAGGAGCTACATTTCTTGCTATGACCGGTGGGGGAGCGAAATTTGTGGATCACCCGATCCTGGCAGGGGATTCGATGGTCGCACTTGCCTGCGTCTCCTCCACACGCTGTACGGTGGTTGGAGCGACGAGCCGAACACGCGGCTCTCTGCTCCCCACTGGGGTGGCGGCGTTGACAAACAATGGTGGTAAGACGTGGACGCCGGGGAGTATCCCTATTGGGTTTGGCATCCAAAGGATGTCTTCGCCTCTGGTCTGTACCGATGCGACCCACTGTGTTCTTGGTGGAGAGATTCCCATTCGCGATGCGAATACCTGCGCCGGGATACCCACCGTTGGACCATCGCTTACTTCGTTTTCGCTCGCACCATCGGTACGAGCAATCTCTCGTACTGAGTCACGGATCGCCGAAGACTGGGCGACCCAAAGCGGGAGCTTTCAGGGCGCAAGAACCTGTACGAATGCCAGAACCAGCGTAGTGAGCGCGTTTGCGACAAGTACGGATGGTGGCTTGACCTGGAACCCGCAGTCCTTGCCCTCCGACGTACCTAGCCCGCAAATCGATGGGCTCGCCTGCTCCTCGACGACTGCGTGCTGGGCATCGGGATCGGAGTCGGTGCCCCAAAAGATCGCTAAGGTCACTGACTTTGGCTCCTCTGTCCTCTTAGGAACGGTCAATGGGGGTCAGAGTTGGTCAAAGGTGATCTTTCATGTACCCGCAAGCGCACCGAATCCACAGGGGCAGTCGTACCAGAGTATCGGAGCCGTCAGTTGCCCAACGAGTAGTCTCTGTCTGGCCGCAGGGGTGGCGGCCCAGGGCGCCAGCGTCAGTCCAATCTATCGTTTGGTTATTCCGCACTACCAACCTCTGGGGTTGGGATGATCCGGGCGTTGCCGGCAATCGCCATGTGTACTCGATGTTTGGTCCCTAGAGCGCGGGCGGGGGAGACTGCTGGATCGGCGGAGGAGAGGAGTGCGTTGCACGACCGGATCCACAACGGCGATTCCAAGCATTCCTCACCTGGGCCAGCTGGCGCACGGCAAGAGGCGTGAATGCTGACCCGAGGCAGAGAGACTGTGCCGATTGGCCTGCGTCACGGAGGGTCTTACACCCAGCGTCGATGCATCTCTCAGCACACGAAGAAGACTCAGCACACGAAGAAGACTCAGGACGCAGAACCGGATGAAACCCAGCGGGCACCCGCTGGTGGCTAGCTCGAGGTGCCTTCCAGCGCGAACGTCGGAACGAGATGGGTAGGTACGACCCGGTGGGACCGTCCCTGACACACTTGCGGTCACTCCACCGGTAGGCTCGGGCGAGACCCAGCGATGGAGCGTGCGTTCACACGCCTCTCGGAAGGGTGCCTATCGTTAGGTTCTTGGTGTCCCTTGCGGCCGATGCTGGGGGGCGATCTCGGAGAGCCGAGGATTCGTCTGATCACGGGTTGAGACGACGGGGTCTGAGATGCGCCAAGCGTCTTGGAAGCGTGGGTCGTCCCAGCGGATGCCGAGTTCGTCGGAGGGGTTGTAGTAGCTGTCCACAAGGTACGTCAAGGTGATATCGGTGAGCGTCGCGAATCCGTGAGCAACTCCAGGAGGGATAAAGACCCCGATAGGGTTCGTCTCTCCCATCTCTAGATTCATCAGGCGGTCATAGGTTGTGGAGGAGGCACGCAGGTCGTAGAGGAGAACCTGTGCGACACCGTCGACGATGTACCAGTAGTCGGCTTGGTGGAGGTGGTAATGAAACCCCACCAGTGATCCAGCAATCTTGTCCGAACGCGAACTCTGTACCATCTCGCGACCGAGTGGGAACCATGAGCGACGGTAGGTCTCCTGGAAAGTACCACGGGCATCTGAATGGGACTCAGGTTGGATGATGATGACGTCTTGAATCGCGTCGTTGGAATCTTGCTTTGTCATTTGCAACCGCCGTTTCTTTGCGCTCTGTTGACGGTCAGGCTATCAGCCGGCGATGGCCTGGCACGCATTTGCTGAGGCCGTCGTGTTTGTGTCGATCCGACTCAGGTGGCAGTGAGACCGAGATCCTTGAGTATGAGACCGAGATCGTGACTATTGGATGCGTTGGCGAGTGCGGTCTCGGCAGTGATTTTCCCCTCGGTAACCAGCTGGGCGAGCGCCTGATCGAAGGTCATCATCCCGTAGAAGGCTCCCTCAGCAACGATGGTCTTTAGATCGGTCGCGCGGTCAGGCTCAAGGATGGCCTGCTTGACCCTCCCATTGGTGACAAGAATCTCGCAAGCAGCCACCAGCGTAGTGCCAGCGACTGCGTCGACAAGGCGTTGTGAGATGACGCCCGCCAGGATGTCCGCAAGGGAGACCCGAGCCTGTTGTTGCTGATAGGGCGGGAAGAAGTCGATGATACGAGAGATCGTCTCCGCAACACCGAGCGTATGGAGTGTTGACAGCACAAGATGCCCGGTCTCAGCCGCTTGCATGGCCGCCTCGACGGTCTCGAGATCCCGCATCTCTCCTACCAAGATCACGTCGGGATCCTGGCGCAGGGAAGCCCGCAATGCGGACGCGAAGGTGCGAGTATCAAAGCCGATCTCGCGTTGGTTGATAAAGGACAGCTGGTCGCGGTGGGTGAACTCGATTGGATCCTCAAGGGTGATGATGTGCTTGGCCTGCGTCACGTTGATAGCGTTCACGATGGCGGCGAGCGTGGATGATTTGCCCGACCCGGTCGGTCCTGTGACGAGGATGAGGCCGCGTTCGATAGCCGCAAGGTTGGCGATTGAGGCGGGGAGACCGAGATCGGTGTAGGAAGGAGCCTCTGGCTTGACGGAGCGAAAGGCAAACCCGACCGCCCGCCCGAAGACAAAGCAGTTCACACGGTAGCGACGGCCGTGGGTATCGACATAGGCAAAGTCTGTCTCACCAGTCTTCTTGAAGCTCGCTGCCGCCGTCTCGGGCAGGATCGTCTCCATCATCGCCGAGAGGTCACCTGCCGTCGGAACGGGCAGGCTAGTAAGCGTTTGGAGCCGACCACTGATACGAACGCGAACGTGGGCGTCGGCTTTGATATGCAGGTCCGATCCACCTTGTTCGCGGAGGGTGTCTAGATAGCGCTCCAAAAGAGGGTGATAGGTCATACTGGACAATCTTCGACCTATTGGACCGATTGCTGAAGGTGTACCTAAATCCGCACAACTGCGGCTATTTTCGCGACGTCTATACTGGAGGAGAAGCGTCGTCTCTCACCGTCGAGGTGTCCCATGGAAGTAGTAATCGTCTTTGTAGTTGCGTTTATCGGCTTGGCGGTTGTAGCGCGGATTGGGCTATCGAATGCGACCCGCGAGCGTCGTTCCATGTCTGGTCATCGCCAGACGCTTGCGACCATCTCAAAGGTGGCTGAAGCACCAGTTGCTGATCGAGATGTTCGCACCTTCAAGGTCGAACCTCTTCGCCCGGTGCGCCTGGATCTCTCCAAACTCGATGATCTCACCGATCCCGACCTCATTCGCATCACCTCTCCGCTCGCGAGTGATGACGAACCACCGCTTGTAGAGGACCCTGCTGCAGATGAAGACTACGACACGGCTCGTTTGCGAACTCACTCATCAAGCGAGGGCGATGCTACGGTTGTCCATGACGCCTCTCTTGAGCCCGACGATCGTGAAGACCTGACCTCCGCTCAAGAGCGTGAGACTATCGATTCAGGGCTCGTCTTTGGCGATGAAGGCCTCATCGGTGCAGCCCCCGGGGAGTCGGAGCTGACGGCTGAGCTTATTGCTGCGGGAGAGGTGGATCCATCGCTGCTCACGCAGTCCATGGCAACGGTAGAGGCACCGATAGGCCGAGACGAAGTCGATGGCAAGGGTCCGGCAGATGAGCAGGACTCGACAGGGGAGTTTGGAGCTCGAGGTCAGCACCGTGTCTATTCCAGTGGGCGTAGGGGCGTTCCGTTGTCAGCGATGGCAGTAGGCGCCGGGGCGATTGCGGTGCTGCTCGGCGTAGGCTTCTTCGTGCTTGGTAGGAATACCTCGGCTACCGTCGTTCAACCCTCGAGTACGAACCGGACGCAGACCACTACACCCTCAAAGACCTCGTCCACCGGCTCTCATCCGGCATCATCGACCAAAAAGAAGACGGGTAGTGGCGGGTCATCCTCGACGACCAAACAAGCGAAATCAACGACGGGCGGCAACGGATCCTCAGGGAATTCCTCGTCGGCGACGCCGACGAGCTACACACCGGTGAGCTCTAATGCAAGTTACGCTACCTACGACATACCTGGAGGCGCTAAGACGATCGTCGTCGGCGCAAGCCAACCGTGCTGGGTCGCGGACTCTGATTCTGCGAACGGTGCTCTCCTGTGGGACGAGACGTTGCCAGCGGGTGGATCATATACGATCTCCTCGACGGCCCCGTCGTTGTGGATTAAAGTTGGCAACGCACATGAATTCCAGATGCAGGTCAATGGTGTTCCGGTCTCATTCTCGGCACCGCCGGGGGTCTACGCTTTTAACTTAGTGGCGACCTCTGGCCAGTCGCCAGCGTAATTGGTGCCAAGACCGGGGTTCCCTGGGCGTCATGCCTGCGAAGCCGTCTGCGCGGATGGAGAGAGCGCCGGGAGAGCCAGCATGCACCGGGAAAGCCCGTAGGTGTGTGACCCCAGCGCTGTTTCGGTCGATGCTCGGTTTACGTTAGCTCAACGTTCGTGCATGCGGCGATGAGGAAGGCTTGCACCAGCGCCTCATTCTCATAGACCTCCGTGCGTTTGGAGGCGCCCATATGCCCGGCCTCCTCCTCGACTTTAAGAGCGACATTGGTCATCGGGGAGAGTTGACGGAGTTTGGCGACATATTTAGTCGGTTCCCAATAGGAGACCCGAGAGTCATTCAGGCCTGTAGTGACCAGAAGGTCCGGATACGGTTCGGCTCGCAGATTATCGTAGGGGCTATACGAGGCCATCAATGCCTCGATTGCCAGCGATTCGGTGGGGTTGCCCCACTCTTCCCATTCGGTGATGGTGAGTGGAAGATCGGGGTCTGATATGGTCGTCAAGCAGTCGACGAACGGGACTTCAAGGACCGCAGCGCGAAAGCGACGCGGATCGAGGTTGAGCACCGCCCCTACCATGAGCCCACCTGCACTGGCACCGCGAAGACAGAGCATGTTCGGGTCAGTGACTCCACGACTGATGAGCCAGTTGCTCGCAGCGAGTAGGTCATGAAAGCCTTGGGTTTTGCGCTCGAGGCGTCCCTCATCGTGCCATTTGCGACCGAGTTCACCGCCGCCTCGCACATGAGCAATCGCATAGGCAAATCCGCGATCGAGAAGGGAGAGCCGCATGGTTGAAAAACTCGGATCGATGGGTTCGCCATAGGCGCCGTAACTGTACAGCAGCGTTGGGACCGGCAGCATGACATCTCGACGGTGGATAACCGTCACAGGGATCTGGGTTCCATCGTCGCTCGGCGCGTAGCCACGATACGTCAGATAGTTGGCAAGGTCGACGTCGCCAACTACTCGCTGTTGCCACAGGGTGGTCCGCTCGAGCGAAGCGAGGTCAATCTCGTGCAAGGTCGCTGGCAGTCCAAGCGAGGTCTCTTCGATCCTGATCGTGGTGGCAGTGGGGTCGGCATTGCCAAGCAGTATCGATGTAATGGCAGCGTCGTCTACTGACAGTTCGATACCAGCGCTCTCTGGTGCTCGATCAAAGGCGACATAGGTCAGCTTTGTTCGGTCTTGTGAGCGTAGTTGCAACACTAGTCCCAGCGAGGTCGCCTCAAAGCTCTCAAGGCGGTCTTCAACCGGTAGGTCGAAGAAGGGTTGCCATGGGGTCTGTGGGGTTTGTGCTGAGAAGAGACGGTACTCTTCGCCCTCGTGAGCGGCCATGAGGTAGAACGTCCCATTGATGTGGTCTAAGTGATACTCAAGCCCCTGTTCACGAGGTCGAAAGCAGGTGGGCGCACCAAGATCGCCCGAGGCCGGCAAGAGCCAGTACTCGCTGGTGATTGCACTTGCTGATGAGATCACCAGCAGTTCTCTATCCTTAGTACGGCCGACATCGAGGTAGAAGCGTTGATCCTTTTCATGCATGAGCAGCTGATCGTTGGCCGGGCGAGAGCCAAGTGGGTGCAAGAGGACGGTGTCTGGTCGCATGGCTTCGTCAGGACGAGTGTAGAGCAACTGGGTCGCATCGTTGGTGAAGACAAAACCGTACGATGTGCCGGGAATCTCTTCATGGACGTTGATCACGCCATCGGTCAGTTGCCCAATACGCAGGGTGTAGCGCTCCTCTCCCGTGAAGTCGACACCATAGGCAATCGTGTGGTCGTCATCAGCGATGGCGATACCGCTGATGCCGAGAAAATCATGACCCTCGGCCACTGCGTTCTCGTCGAGCACCGTCTCGATATGGGTGTCGCCGATTCTGCGCCGGAGATGAATCGGGTAGTCGCGATCTGGTTCTATTCTGGTGAAGTACTCAAAGGCGCCGCGACGCATCGGGTAGCTCTCATCTGGTTCAGGGATACGGGTGCGAAACTCCCGTACCAGTTCATCTCGTGATGTGAGCAAGGTTCCGGTTAGCCGATCCATGAAGTCTCGCTCCTGCTCAAGATAGGCGGCCGTGGCTGGGTTGTCGAGGTTACGCAGTTCGTAGAACGGGTCCTCACGCAGGATGGAACGGCCTTGGAGGGTGCGTTGGAGGCCTCGCGGCGGAGTTGGAGTTGGTAAGGCGCGTGCAAAAAGCTGCTGAGACAGATATGGCATGATGCTCAGTGTAGACCGGTAGTGGCGATGCGCAGAGTTGTTACTATGGAGGTAGTGCAAATCACTCGTACGACTCGGTTGGGGGTGATGGTGCCAAACAGATGCGTGAAGGAGTAGCGATGGCCTCGGTAGAACTTGATCTGGGACGATACAAACTCGGTTGGTCTGACGTCGAGGATTATGTATTTAAGCCTAAGAAGGGACTCTCCAGAGAGATCGTGGAGGAGATGTCGAGAATCAAGGGCGAGCCTGATTGGATGCGAGCATTTCGATTGAAGGCCCTTGACCACTTCATGCGTAGGCCGATGGCTCCCTGGTTTGCGGTCAACATGCCTGATTTAGACTTTGATGACATTTACTATTACGTGAAACCCACCGACCACCAGGTAGATAACTGGGATGCGCTTCCCGAAAATATGAAGAACACATGGGATAAACTGGGTATCCCTGAGGCCGAGCGGAAGTACCTCGGCGGCGTTACCGCACAGTATGAGTCGGAGGTCGTTTACCACCGCAACCGGGATGACCTAGCCAAGCTTGGTGTCCTCTTCACCGATATGGATACCGCCTTGCGCGAGTACCCCGAGATCGTTAAGCAGTATTTCGGTACGGTGATTCCGCCCAATGACAACAAATTTGCCGCATTGAACTCTGCGGTCTGGTCAGGGGGATCCTTCATCTACGTGCCCAAGGGTGTGAAGCTTGACATGCCTCTGCAGGCGTACTTCCGGATCAACTCAGAGAATATGGGCCAGTTTGAGCGGACATTGATCATTGCCGATGAGGGCTCGCAGGTGCACTACATCGAGGGTTGTTCGGCACCGGTATATTCGACTGATTCATTGCACTCCGCGGTGGTTGAGTTGATTGCAAAGCCGGGTGCTCGTATCACCTATACGACGATCCAGAACTGGTCATCAAACGTCTATAACCTGGTGACGAAGAGAGCTCGTGCCGAAGCTGAGGCGCGAGTGGAATGGATCGATGGCAACATCGGCTCTCGCTTGACGATGAAGTATCCTTCGGTCTATCTCATGGGGCCAAAAGCATCCGGAGAGGTCCTCTCGGTGGCGTATGCCGGAGCGGGACAACACCAAGATGCAGGGGCCAAAATGATCCATGCTGCGCCGGAGACGACCTCGACGATCGTCTCTAAGTCCATCTCAAAAGATGGAGGGACTGCGACCTATCGCGGACTTGTACACATGGAAGAGGGGGCGAAGAACTCACGATCCTTTGTGCGCTGTGACGCATTGCTTCTGGATGATAACTCTATCTCCGAGACGAAGCCATATATGGAGATTGGTGAGCGTAACGCATGGATTGGTCACGAGGCGACGGTCTCGAAGGTGGGTGAGGATCAGCTCTTCTACTTGATGAGCCGAGGTCTGTCAGAGGCTCAAGCCATGAGCCTGATCGTGAACGGGTTCATCGAGCCGGTGACGCGCACACTGCCGATGGAGTATGCGGTTGAATGGTCAAGGCTGATCGAGCTGCAGATGGATGGTTCGATCGGCTGATATGCCGTTGCTCGGCCTTGGTTGAGATGACGTAATGTGCGGTGATACGATCGCATGGAGCAGATCCTTCATAGCGATCGATCACCGATCGGTTGGCGTCGCTGTTAGTCAGCGACGCTTTCTCGTCTCCATGGCACTCATGAAGGGTGGAGTGGCACACAAAAGCCTGGGTAGATTGTGCTGGGCGATGCATCAAGCGAGTTGAGGCGTGCTCGCTATTACCACAACCTGGGGTGCGTAGCGGCAGCATGACGAACTAGCCTTTGTCGACATCCCTCGAAAGAAGGATGTGTCTCCCTCGAAAGGATGGAGCTGGGCCACCTGTAACGATGGGGACGTGCGTCTAGCTCGTGCGATCTCTCGTCGAGTACTTATAGCCAAGCCAACCTCCCGCGGCAGCACCGACGACGAGGCCGATCGGTCCTGCGAGCATCGTTCCAAGAACAGCGACCACTGCCCCGGCGCCCACCGTCTTGCCTACCAAGGCTGGCCCACGATTCGAATAGCTGCTCACGGCGTCACCTTTCAAGAACTCTGTTATCGGTTATGCTACTAGTGTTGCTGGAGCGAGACAACCTTGTGGTTGCGGGCTTCTTCAGCAAAGCCGCCTGGTTCGACCCCGCGCTGTGGTGGCACCATGTGCCATGGTTCTGGCTCGATGGTTGGACGGGGTTCATTCCGCTTTAGAGTGCCGTTCTCTGCGAGAGGAGATCTTCCAGCGGGGCGTCAGTCTCGCGGTCGCCTCGTTGGTTGCCTGGCGATTCTTGAGGTCAGGGATGGTATCGGCGGCATCCATCTCGAGCATCGGAAGGTCAACTCCAAAACAACTGCCCCGACCGAGACCAGGGCTGGCGACCCAGGCGGTACCTCCGTGGGCATGAGTGATGGCGGCAACGAGGGAGAGTCCAAGTCCAGCTCCACCGCGCGCGCGAGAGCGCGATTCGTCCGATCGGTAGAACCGTTCGAAGACGCGTTCTAGTTGTTGTCCGTCGAGTCCGGGTCCAGAGTCACAGACGGTGAGCCGTACCATGGCGTCCCACTCGAGGAGTGCGATGTTTTCGTCAACACTACCGAACAGATCTGATATACCCTTCGCTGTACGGGCACCGGGGGGCGGCAAGGCACCCTTTGGAACCATCTCGACTCGCACCACAACGGTCGCTGTTGGAGGAGTGTGGGTGCGCACATTGGAGAGGAGGTTGGTGATCACCTGGGTAAGCCGATGTTGATCTCCGAGAACCAACGCTTCGTCTGGCGTTATCAGCTCGATGTTGCGACCGGGTTCGACGGCCTTCGCGTCCATGACCGCAGCCTTCGCGAGCGCTGATAGATCAATAGGGGCCAGCGAGAGCGGTCGATTCTCGTCCATCCGGGCGAGCAGGAGCAAGTCTTCGATGAGCGCTGCCATGCGACTGGCCTCGGATTGAATGCGTTCCATGGCGACCGGTGTGTCGGTTGTTGGATCGAGGGCGCCGTCGAGGTAGAGTTCAGCGTAGCCCTTGATGCTGGTGAGCGGTGTGCGGAGCTCATGACTGACGTCTGCGATGAATTGACGCAGGCGGGTCTGTGAACTTTGGGAGTCGTTGTAAGCCTCTTGGAGTCGTTCTAGCATCGTGTTGAGCGTGCCAGCAAGACTAGCGATCTCCTGGGGACCATGATCATCGACGCGAGCCATCGAGTCGCCTGCAGTGATCTCGCGAGCCTGTGTTCGCATCCGCTCAAGTGGCTTGAGACCAATGCGAATGGAGAAGGCACCAGCGAGGCCAAGTGCCAGAACAACCCCGAGCGAGACGAAGAGTTCGGCCAACTCAAGCCGGCGAAGTGTGCTTTGAACCGAGGTAAGGGGGATTGAGAGAACCATCGTTGCGCCGAGTGATGGATCGCGAGCAGCGAGGACACGGTAGGCGTAGTCGGTTCCAGTGAGTTCGATCGTGATGGGGTGTCCGACAGGTATGTCGACACGTTGGTCTCCTGCCTTGCCGGAAGCGACGTTTGGCGGGGGTTCAGAGACTGAGTTTGAGAATTGGCCAACTACTGAGGTCCCATTTGAGAAGATCAGCTCACCATAACTCCCTTGTGGCAGAGAGACTAGACCGGTAAAGCTCGAATCGCCGTAGATGCTTGAGTGCAGGAGCTCACGGGCAGCGAGAGGGATATCGTTGGTCAACTGAGAGTCCACTCGTGCTACGAGGAATGACCTGAGTGCGGTTACCGTCGTGAAGTCGATTGCCAAAGTGCCGACGATCAGGGTGGTCAGCGCGATGAGCAGCAGTCGCGCCCTCAGGGAGAGAGTGGATCGCTTCGGTGACACAGCCCCTATCTCGCGCTTCAGGAGTTTTTGATCTCTGGGGCCCGCAGACTGTAGCCGACTCCACGGATCGTTTTGATGATCGGTGGTCCAAACTGGTCCAGTTTCTTGCGAAGATAACTGATGTAGGTCTCGACAATGTTGGCGTCGCCTCCGAAGTCGTACTCCCAGACATGGTCGAGAATCTGTGTCTTTGAGACAACCTTGTTGGCATTGAGCATGAGAAAACGCAGAAGTTTGAACTCGGTGGCGGTGAGTTCGACAAGTTCACCTGCCCGAAAAACTTCGTGTGTCTCATCGTCAAGCGTAAGGTCATGAAAAGTCTGCCGGGAGGATTCGGTTGTTGTCCCACCGCTGCGTCGTAGCACCGCCTCAATGCGAGCCGTCAATTCGGCGAGCGAAAATGGTTTCGTGAGATAGTCGTCCGACCCCAAACGGAGTCCTTCAACACGATCCTCTACCGAGTCGCGAGCCGTTAAAAAGAGGATAGGTGTGTCATCACGTTCCTCGCGGAGTCGCTTGACGACCTGAAAGCCATCAAGTCCTGGCATCATGACGTCGAGCACGATGACGTCAGGGCGAAAGGTCCTGGTAAGTTCTAGGGCTTCTCGACCAGAAGCTGCGACCCCAACATCGTAGCCCTCGAAGTTGAGCGCCATCTGGAGCAGTTCGGTGATTGGCAGCTCATCGTCTACCACCAATATCCGTTTGTCCTTGGATGGTCGGCCCTGTGGGGATGTCATGACTCCTCATTTCTGTTGATTGTGGCTCTGCCTCTCGTATGCAGCCCGGTGAACACCGCTCGAGAAGGCAGGGGGTGGACGCCTAAGGCATAGACGATACCGCTCGTGCCGTCGGTGACACGAGCGGTATCGTCTATGCGAGGTCTACCGAACCAAGAACCTCTCATCTAGGCTGCCGGAGCGTTGCCAAGAGTAATCGTCATTGTCGAAGTCCCTGATTGTGAGAGCACCTTCAAGGTGACGGAGGTTCCAGGAGACTTTGACGTGACGTCGGTGACGAGTTCAGAGGCGTCCGTCACTGCCTTACCGTCGAATCCAATGATGACATCACCCGATGTAAGTCCAGCGTTCGATGCGGGCGACCCAGGATAGATGTAGTCGATGAGCGCCCCCTGTTGATTGGTTGGATAACCGAGTTGGGCCGCAGCTTGTGCATTCATCGTCTGTATGCCGACGCCGAGAAATGCCTTTGTCGTGGTTGCGGTGCTCGAGGAACCTGAAGAAGCTTTGGTGTAGTAGCTCGGATCCTTCAGGATATTCCTCACGACAGGAAGAACAGAATCTATCGATTCGGCAAAGCCTAGGTTTTGGGCGGGAGTCTGTGAGGTAGAGGAGATAATGGCGGTGTCCATTCCCACCACCTGTCCCGCTGCATTGACGAGCGGACCACCGGAGTTGCCTGGGTTGATTGGTGCATCCGTTTGAATCATCTGTGTAAGGTGTTCGCTCAAATTTTGATCCTGCGCAGTGATAGAACGGTTGAGCGCAGAGACGATGCCCTGCGTGACCGTAGGATCGCCCTGCAGCGCTAGCGCATTGCCGATTGCCACGACAGGATCACCTACCTGCAGTTGCCCAGAGTTGCCAAACTTGACGGTGGGTAAGCCTGACAGGCCCTCGATCTGAAGGACAGCAACGTCATGGGCAGGATCAGTTCCTACAATTTTGACCGGGTAGGACTTCGATTGGTTATAGAGCGTTGCCTGTATTGAGGTGGCCCCAGCGATAACATGGTTGTTGGTCAGCACAAGACCACTGGAGCTAAAGATCATCCCTGTTCCAGCGTCTTCAAACTGGCTCGTGCCTAGGAAGCCGTTGCTGGTTGAACCCTCTGCCGTGATATCAACGACCGCAGGCTCAACTTTTGCCAGGATCTGAGGCACATTAAGACTTCCGTTACCATTTAACCCGGAGCCTTGAATAGCGGTAGGGGAAGCCGATGACTCAGAGATGACGACAGGTTTTGAGTTCGAGGTGCCGCTCAAGTGAACGACGGTGATGCTGGTGCCGACGGCTACCACTGCTGCCACCACCGCTGCGGTAAGGACCGTCAAGCCGGAGAAGCGCCGCTTGCTGAGTGCGCCTCGACGCTTGGCAGATCCCTTCTTTGTTGCACCTGACGTCGGTGTCGACGGTGGGGGTGAGGCCCAACTGGATGCATATTCATAGCCTCGATAGCCGGTACCCTCAGCAGAGGTCTGTCCGTAGGGATCAGTGTGCTCATGTTGGGACAAGTGATCATCGCTCGACGCCTCGGGCGCCGCCTCACTCGACCAACTCTCACCGGAGGCGAGGGTATCGCCAGCAGACCAGCCGTCACCGGAGGACCAGCCATCGCCCTGCAAGGTTGCATCGGGATCCTGTCCGCTGGGGGTCGAAGACATCTCCTCATCCTGCGGAGATGGGTTCGCCGCTTCGTCGCCTTCCGGCTCCGCCCCGGTGCCATTCTCTGGGAAATCGCCGTCACTCATCATGCGTGCCTTTCTCTACCAATCTTCTTCGAGCGCTACCAACCGTGAGACTCATCGGTGTCAGCAACCTTTCACCCGTCATTCTGGTGGCCTATGCTTTGAGAAACCTTAGGAACAGGTAGGAGCTTGGCTAAAGGCCAACAGCACTCCTGGATCCATGGTAGCGGTATGGGACCACAGCCCAGTCTTAGGACCTTGGCGTGTCGATCATCCGAAGCAGACGTAGCGGTGTCTTAGTTGGCATGATAGTTGGGGGGCCGTCGCTCCTTCATGGCGGTCAGCGCCTCTCGCATGTCG
This sequence comes from Ferrimicrobium sp., assembly GCF_027319265.1. Taxonomy (NCBI): domain Bacteria; kingdom Bacillati; phylum Actinomycetota; class Acidimicrobiia; order Acidimicrobiales; family Acidimicrobiaceae; genus Ferrimicrobium; species Ferrimicrobium sp. Next base: position 59,765 of record NZ_DAHVNP010000030.1, read on the forward strand.
TTCGATTGCATCAGCGCGACGTTGTAACTGGCAGCGAGTTCCAGGTGTTGTGCGAGCCCTTGCGTTCGTCGTTGGGCGAGCAGGCGTTTGGTCGCCTGAACGGCTAGGGGTGGATTAGCCTGAATCTGCTGGCCGAGCTCCATGATAGCTCGGTCCAGATCTTCGGTGGTATCCCAGATCGAGTGCACGAGTCCGATTGTGTGTGCTTCGGCGGCGCCGACATCACGACCGGTGAAGGCCATCTCGGCGAGAACCGATTGAGGGAGTACCTCAGAGAGCAGGGTGAGAGATCCGAGATCGGCGACGATTCCAATGCGGACTTCGCGGAGCGAAAAGATTGCCGAACGCGTGGCCAAACGAAGGTCGCAAGCGGCGATCAGATCGAGGCCGCCGCCGATACAGTAGCCGTTGACGGCAGCCAGCGTAGGTTTCTGGGCAGTCGCGAGGGCGACAAAGCCGAGTTGAAGTGGTCGTATGTCGTTGGTTGATTGGATGTTCTGCGACCCTGGCGCGAAGTCAGTGAGGTCAAGTCCTGCACTGAAGTGAGGACCGTTGGCGCGAATGACGATGACTCGTACAGCGGTGTCCGCCTCAAGGATCTCGATCGCGCGTGGCAGTTCCGTGAAAAAGGCGGCGTTCATGGCGTTGAGTTTGGCGGGACGGTTGAGGACTAACGCCCCAATCCCATCGTTGATCTCGATCTCTAGGGTCTCCATGGCTCTCCTTTTGGTGGTGCATCGTGGACACTTCCTAGGTTATCACTATGATGGTAGGGTAAACTAGCACCTTGGCGGTGCGAAGGTGGCAAACAGTATCGAAGGAGATCGCGTGAAGTCCCTAGGGAAGGATATGTCCTGGGAGCTGCCAGCTCGCAGTATGACGAGGGCGGCTGAAGCTGAACGACTGGAGCAGCCGACGGAAGCCCTGGAGTGCTGGAGATACTCTCCAGTTGACGAGATCGAATGGGAGCGCTACCAGAAGACCTGTTCGGCGACGAACGATGATCTTTGGGCAAGAGGGGCGCAGATACTCTCGACCTTTGGCGAGGTGGATGCGACCGTGCGTGTCGATGGTGGCCGGCTGGTGGTGGGTGGAACTGAGGTACCCGGGTTGACGGTGTCTCAGGCAGAGGCCGTCGGTGAGTTTCTTCGCGAGGAGGACGAAAGTCTGCTGACGCTTGGCAGCCTGCTGGCTCCTGGTCGCGTCGAGATCAAAGTTGAGGCTCCACTCCGACGGCTGGGCATTATCACCGCTGGAACGGGTGACGATGCTGGGCTGTGGAGTTGGCTTCGACTCTCGGTGGCCCCCGATGTCGAACTCGAAGTCATCCATGTCGACCTCTTGACCGGGTCGGTCATGCACCTCCCGATTCTTGAGATCATTGGCCACGAGCGGTCATCGGTGGTCTATCGCCATCAGCTCGAACACGACCAAAAGGCTCTCAGTCTTGGGTACGTACGATTTCGACTCGGCCCCGAAGCCAGTCTCGAGCTGGATGCGGCCAGTGCCCATCAAGGGTACACCCGTGTTCGTACGGATGGCATCCTCGAAGGCACCAGGGCTCAGGCCGTGATTCGGGTTGGCTATGTCGTTGGTGCCCATGAACGTGTTGATTATCGGACATTCATCACCCATGACGCGCCGAGTACGACCAGCAACCTGCTCTACAAGGGGGTGGTCAATGGTGATGGTACGTCAATTTACACCGGGATGATCACGATTACACCGCTAGGGAGGGGCTCTGAAGCCTTCCAGACCAACCGGAACGTGCTCTTATCGGAGGACGCACTTGCGTGGTCGGTGCCAAACCTCGATATTCAGATCAGTGATGTAAAGTGTTCGCATGCCTCCACCGTCGGTCCTATCGACGAGGAGGAGTTGTTTTACCTCGCCTCAAAGGGTTTCCCAGCCGAGGAGGCTCGACGTACCCTGGCGCGCGCTTTCTTCGCTGATATGGGCGATACCTTCGCGGTTGAACAGCAGCGATTGCGAGCGGCAGTTGATGAGAAATGGGAGGCAGGGGCGTAATGGACAGAATTGGCGCAACGCGAGATTTTGAAGAGGGCAAGCCGGTGAAGGTCGATTTCAATGGCTTTCCGGTGGTTGTTGTTCGAATCGATGGTGAACTCTTTGCTATTGGTGACACCTGTTCACATGCGAAATACAGCCTGTCGGAGGGCGAAGTGTACGCAGAGGAACGGGAGATTGAATGCTGGAAGCACGGCAGCACCTTTTCGCTCCGTGATGGGCACCCAACTTGCTTCCCGGCGACGAAGGCCGTTCCGGTCTTTGAGGTCGTCGAGCGGACTGGTGAGGTCTTCCTGGAGGCACCCGCAGACAGCAAAATCAACACGAAGAGAAGTTGAGGAAAACATGGCGTTCTTAGCAGTCGATGACCTTCATGTCGCAATCGGTTCCAAGCAAGTACTCCAAGGCGTTGACTTGTCGGTCGATAAGGGTGAAGTCGTTGCGGTGATGGGTCCGAATGGATCGGGGAAAAGTACTCTCGTCTCGACGGTCATGGGTCGCCCCAACTACCAAGTCGTTGGGGGTTCGGTCACCATCGATGGGGAGGAGATCGCCGGTTGGGCCACCGATGAGCGAGCTCGGCATGGCATCGCTTTGATCTCTCAGAGCCAGCCGGAGATCCCTGGTGTTCGTGTCGACGAATTGGTGACAGCCATGTACCGTTTCCGTGGCCTTGATCCACAAGGTGTCTCCGAACGTATCGTTGCTGAGGCTGTCGAGCTCTCACTTGATCAGGCACTGCTTAATCGTTGGGTGAACGTTGACCTCTCGGGTGGGGAGAAGAAAAAGCTCGAGACGTTGCTGGTGAGTGCGGTGCCGCAGTCACTCGTCATCGGTGACGAGATCGACTCTGGCCTCGATATCGATGCGCTGCGGGATGTGGCTCGTCGACTTCGACGGCTGAATGAGGAGAAGGGGACTTCGCTGCTTCTGATCACGCACTACCCTCGTCTCCTGCGTGAGATCAAAGCTGATCGAGTCGTGGTCCTCGTGCGCGGTAAGATTGTCGCCGAAGGCGGTATGGACTTGGCGGTCGAACTAGAACGCTCAGGCTATCAACAGTTTGGTGCTGAACCAGCAGAACACAGCGCGTTCGACTGAACCAGCTGGTCTTGAGGTCCCTTCAAGCAGCCGTATCCTGGGAGCCATCACTGGCTTTCCAATGAGGCGTTGATTCTATCTCGCAACTTAGTCAGCTCCTCGGGTGCGTTCACGAGTACGGCACCCTCGAGGCGCTCGTCACGCCGATAGAGGAAAATGGTGCCATCCTCGACCTCCTCGACCTCCTCGGTGAGATCGGGACCTGGTACTCCAAGCACTTGGAGTAAGAGATCGCCTTGATCACTCCATCCAAAGGGGAGTTCCCTATAGGCAACGCGTGTGTTTGCCACAAGCGCCTGGGCCGTGTGTAGGGCTTGGTTGGTAGCGACTTCAAAGTGCTCAAAGCGGACCGAACGTCCATAGAGGGGGTGGTCCCAACTGGCGACGTCACCAGCGGCTCCCACCTGCTCAAAACCCTTGACAAGCCCCATTTCGTTCACATGGATTCCCTCGTCCTCGGCCAATGGGAGCGCTCCGCTGAGCCACGCAGTGCAGGGAGTGACTCCCACTCCTACCACCACAAGGTCGGTCGGCCAGCTCTGTGTTCCGTTGCTGACGAGCCGATGGCCTCCTGTGGTCTCAAGGTGTGCCGTACTATCGAGTAACAGTTCGACGTTGTGTTCATGGAGATTGGATTCGACGATACTGCTGACACGCTGGCCTACGGCACGCGAGAGGAGGTGTGAACTCTGTTCGACGACGGTGACATTGACGCCCAGATTGCGTGCTGTGACCGCAACCTCGGCACCGATAAAACCACCACCGATGATAGTGAGATGACCGATGCGCGTCAGTGCCTCCTTGAGGCGCGTTGCGTCCGTCAAAGTTCTCAAGTAGATGATCGCTTCATCGGGGGCGAACCCTTTGAGGTGGCGGGGCTGTGCGCCGGTGGCCACCACAAGGAGATCAAACGGATAGGCGTTCTCTTCCGTGAACACCAATGACTTCGCAAGATCAACCCCTACAGCGGGGCTGCCAGAGAGGAAACGATAACCCTCGCCACCTCCTCGAAGTCGTACTCGTTGGGCGGAGACGGTTCCGGCTAAGTAGCCCTTTGAAAGGGGTGGACGTTGATAGGGCAGTTCGTCTTCACTGGCGAGCACGGTGATATCAAGCTCCGCATCGAGGCGACGAGCTTGGACCGCTGCCCGATGACCGGCGAGTGCCCCTCCGACAACGACGAGGCGACGCACGTCGTTAGTCGCTCACGCTGATGGCCTGCGTGGGGCATTGCGCTTGAGCGGCAAGAATGGCAGCATGAAGATCTTCGGGAGGATTTTCGTTGATGACATAGAGGAAGCCATCATCTCGAACCTCGAAAACGGAGGGTGCGAGCCCCTCGCAGACGGCGTTGGACTGGCACTTGTCGTAGTCGACTTCAATACGCATCGTTCATCCCACTTTCTGGCACAGGTTCGCAGTTGAGTCTATCAGGTGAGACTTTCACACGGTACTCGCTTGGTCCTCAATTGCACTATTGGGATAGGGTTAATTGCTACTAGACTGGCGTTGTGACTGTTCCATCATTGTTTGAAGCCCAGGATCTATGGGTATCGGCCGCCGATACGACGATTTTGAAGGGTTTTTCGATCTCTGTTGCTCCAGGTGAGTTGCATGTGATCATGGGTCCCAACGGATCCGGTAAGTCAAGCTTTGCGAATGCGATCATGGGGAGTGCTGACTACCACATCGACAGTGGGCAGGTCATCTTCAAAGGGGTCGATATCAGCGCCCTTCCGGTTGATGAACGAGCAAAAGAGGGTATCTTCTTGGCTTTTCAGTATCCAGAGGAGATTCCTGGCGTCTCGGTGATTCAGTTCCTTCGTCAGGCCCTGCAGGCGCGACGTGGGGCGGACGTATCAGCGATCGAGGTACGTTTTGACCTACTTGAGTGGTTGGAGCGCCTCGGACTCGACCCCTCCTTTGCGTCACGCTACTTGAATGAAGGGTTCTCTGGAGGCGAGAAGAAACGGAATGAGATTATCCAGATGGCGATGATGCAACCTGAGCTTGCCATTCTGGACGAGACCGATTCAGGGTTGGACATCGACGCGTTGCGCACAGTAGCTCGTGGGATCGAGACGGTGCGAGAGGCGAAGCCGGAGATGGGCGTTATTCTGATCACCCATTATCAGCGTATTTTGGATTGGCTTACCCCAACGACCGTTCATGTCGCGGTCGATGGCCGAATCGTTGGATCCGGTGGTATGGAGTTGGTAGAGGATCTAGAACGAGAAGGATATCAAAAGTGGCGAGTGTCAAAGTAACGGATCAGTTCAGCGAGCTCCGGAAGGATTTCCCGATTTTTGCCGATATTGGAGCGAGTCGGCCGTTTTACTATCTCGATTCGGCGGCTTCGTCGCAGCGACCAGCGGTGGTGATCGATACCATGAGTCAGTACTATCGCCACTCGCATGCCAATGTGCACCGGGGAGTCTATGGCTTGGCTGAAGAGGCGACAGGGATCTATGAGGCAGCTCGGAGACACCTTGGCAGGTTCATTGGTGCGAGCGATCCTGCTCGTGAAATCGTCTTTACCAAGAATGCCACTGAGGCGCTCAACCTGGTTGCGCAGGGTCTTGGGCGTGTCTTGCTGACATCGGATAGCCACGTTCTCCTCACGGAGATGGAGCACCATGCCAATCTGGTGCCGTGGATGATCCTGCAAGAACAGCTGGGTTTTACCATCGAGTATCTTCCCTTTGATGCCGAGGGGCTACTGGTGCTCGACAACCTGGATGCCCTCTTGGAGCGTGCGAGCATCCTTGGTGTTACCCTGATGTCGAATGTGCTTGGAACGTTGAATCCGATTACCGCGTTGAGCGAGCGGGCACATGAACACGGTGTACTGGTGGTTGGTGACGGTGCACAGTTCGTACCCCACTTTGCTACGGATGTTCGTCAGCTCGGCGTCGATTGTTTAGCCATCACCGGACATAAAATGCTCGCTCCCACTGGGATCGGGGCACTCTGGGCAAAAGCAGAGATCCTTGAACGTATGCAACCGTTTCTCGGCGGTGGTGAGATGATCTCTGACGTGCGACTCGATGGTTTCAGTGCTGGTGAAATCCCGCATAAGTTCGAGGCCGGCACTCCCCCGATCGCAGAGGCTGCGGGCTGGGATGTCGCCTTGGACTATCTTGAGATGGTTGGGATGGACGCCATCAGTATCCATGATCGTCAGCTCACGAGCTACGCGATGACGCAGATGCGCGAGAGGCTCGACGATCGTATCAGAATCTTTGGTCCACAAGACGTGACCAAACGAGGGGGTGTTCTCTCCTTTGAGCTCACCGACGTTCACCCTCATGACGTAGCCCAAGTGCTCGATCAACACGGGGTTTGTGTGCGTGCTGGACATCACTGTGCGAAGCCGCTTATGCGCGAGTTGGGGGTAGGTGCCACAGCCAGAGCATCGTTCTATCTCTACAACGACGAACAGGATGTCGACGCACTGATCGACGCACTGATCGACGCCTATCAGCTGTTTCACGGTTAGGAGTGACGATGAACGATTTAGACGATCTGTATCGCGAAATTATCCTTGATCACTATAAAAATCCTCGTAATCAGGGAGTGCTTGAAGGACCTACGGTCCATGCTGAAGAGGGCTTCAATCCACTGTGTGGTGATGAGGTGAAAATCTATGTGCAAGTCGAGGATGGTGTCGTGCGGGACATCAAGATCACCGGCCAAGGTTGTTCCATCTCCCGATCATCGGCGTCGCTCATGTCACAGGCGGTGAAGGGACAGTCGATTGATGAGGTCAAGGCGACGGTGAGCCGTTTCAAGCGGATGATTGCCGTTGAGGAGAGCGACGGTGAGCCAGAGCCAGTTGACCTGAGGGTCATCGGTGAATTGGCCGCCCTGCAAGGGGTCGTGAAGTTCCCGGTTCGGATCAAGTGCGCGACGTTGCCGTGGAATACCTTGATGCTCGCATTGGAAGAGGCGCAACTCGGCTGAGACGTACGGAGTATGTCGCTCTCCATCGGAGGAGGGCGACACCTTCGCGTCGGTGCGGATCCTTACCTTAAAGCGGGGTCTTACGGGCGACGACAGCGACAAAGTCCCTTGCCGTTCCCTCGAAGTACCGTTGTGGCGGTCGTTCCATATTGTAGACCAGTCGATAACCGTTCGTTGGGCTTGCGGGAGCACCGAGCGTGTGGTTGAAATAGAAGAAATTCGTCCATGCGGAGTTGATATCAAGTTCCATGGCATTCACGGCACCGGCTCGCTGGAGCAGGCGAGCTAGGGATGGTACGGAGAGTCCTGGGCCACTGACGTAGACGATGGCACCATTAGAGGTGACTCCCACTCCTGATCGCCAGACGAGCACTTGATTGCCCACGGTGGCGCCCCAGACCTGGTAGTTCGATGAGTAGACCACCGGATTGATGTGTCCTGACTGCACGAGTGGAACGAGGTTCTGTCGCACCACCTTGATCGACGAGGGAACATTTTGACCATGGGTCCACTGCTCAACGGTCGCCGTTCCTTGGGCGTTGACGACGAAGGAGGCAGCCCCATTCCGCAACGGGACCGCCATGCGACCATAGGCGTAGTAGCCACCCTGTGCATCGCTCATACGAAACCCTGAGTTGAAGGCTGCGACAAGGTTGCTCGCCTGAGATCCTTGGATTGGCGCCATGTAGGGCCAGGCTCCGCCACCCGGAGGTTCTTGGGCGCCAGCGTACTGGAGGAAGCTCACCAGATGGGGATCCATCCAGGCAACACCCGCCACCAGCGAGGTGTGTACCCTGTCGGGTCGCATCAGCGTGACGTAGAGGGCCGGGGAGCCATCGATCAGTGGCCCCTCTGGGGTCCATTGTCCCTCATGGGGCAACGGTGGACTCACGAGAGGAATAATTGCTTTTGGCGGAGGAAGGATCTTCGAGGTAGCGGCCACATGACTCTGCCGTACACTGGCGACAGGGCGTAGTGAACCCTTCGGTGGTTCCCCGCCTACCGCTGGTTGATGGGTTGTATACCAGACATTCTCGGCGGTTTGGACGATGCTCGCACCCCCGTTGCCGCGAACCCACTCCACGAACTTCACACCCAAGCTGGCAGATCCGGGAGCACCCAGCGCGCTGAGCATGCCGATACCCCCGTAGCTGCCTGCGACGACCACTCCGGCCACCCCAATGGCTCGAACGCGACGATAGGCGATTGAGTGCCGCTTCGGTTGTTTCTTCGCTGTTGGTGTTCGCAAAAGTTGTGTCAAACCTTTTCCTTTAATGGTGTTGCTGATGGTAGAACGTTAGCCGACTCCGATGGTACCTGGTCTTGCGCTACGATCGGCAACTGCACCCGAAAGTACGCCCCGCCGAGATCGGAACTCCCGACCATGACGGTGCCTTCGAGTAGTCCGACCAAACTGCGCACGATTGGCAGACCGAGACCTGATCCACCTTGGAGGCGACTTCTTGCTGGATCCAGACGAGTGAAGCGCTCGAAGACGGCGTCCCTTCGTTCCAGGGGGATGCCTGGCCCATCGTCGCCGACCGTAAAGATGGCGGATGGTCCAGTCGTTGAGGCGGTCACCGTCACGGTCGTTCGCGCGTAACGGACGGCGTTTTCGATGAGGTTGCGCACAATACTGCGGATCTGTTCGGGATCGCCCAGTAGTCGTACTGCGCTGACGCGAGACATATCGATATTTACTCCAGGATGTGTCCGGCGAATACGATGAACCTCGTCTCGACAGAGTTCATCAAGGTCAACCGTGACCTGAACTGCCTGTACCCTGGCCTCTGCTTTGGCGAGCGTGAGTAGGTCTTCGATCAGACGTTGCATGCGTTCGCTCTCCCTAAGGGCGATGCCCGCGGTCTGTTGCCAGTCGGTTAACTCGCTGTGGAGGAGTCCGACCTCAAGAGAGGCACGTAGGGCTGACAGCGGGCTTTTGAGCTCGTGAGACGCGTCCGCGATAAACTGTTTCTGCTGTTCGGCAGCGGCATCGAGTCGTCCCAGCATCGAGTTCATGGTCGCGGCGAGTCGTGCTATCTCGTCGTCACCTTCGGGTTGGAAGACCCGGTTGGATAGGTTCAGAGCGGTGATCTCCTCTACATCGCGTCGTATTTGGTCGACTGGAGCAAGGGCTCGGCGACTCAGAATCCAGGTGGAGATGGCGACGACTGCCAAGATGATGGGGTAGACGATAAAGAACTCGCGTTTCAGCGCCGCCACCGAAGCGTCAACGGAGGAGAGAGATGCAATGGTATAGACGTAGAAGGTTGTCGGTTTGCCGTTGGAACCCGCCATAAGATGACTCTCGCTGGCCGGCTTCGATCGCGAAATCACGCCGACGAGGAAGGTCGGCACCTGTACCTGGTCGGCAACAAAAACTGTGTGTCGATCCACGTTACCGTTGATTGCCAGACGGTTGGCGCGAGCGGAGTCTTCGGTCCGTACGATACCTCGGGTCGGTACCGCTTGCGGGGCGCGCAACGCCTTCGCCCCTTTCAAGTTTGGTGAGTACGCAATGACCGTACCGTGGCTGGACACGACCTGGGCGGCAAGGTCACCCCGTGGGATAGGCAATGGGTTGGGCAGATGCCCATCGCGGACGAGGAGGACGATGTCGTCAGCCTCGTTTTTCGCCGTGTTCACCACGTTACGTGTTAACGCGGCCCGCAAGGTAAGCGCCACTGCGATGAAGGCCGCCAGGAGTACTAAGCCGACGACGACTGTGGCGGCGATTGTTGTGCGCTTCCGCACCGACGCGAGCTGACGTCCGACCCAACGCAGCGGAGGAAACTGCGTCCTTGAGACGTGATTAAGTTTCTCCATCGAGGCCAGTTTCAAAGGTACTGACCCCCAGTGTAAAGCTTAGACAGGCGCGGATACCTCATCGCAGGTGACAACCGTCGCCGATCCACCATCTTCTTCAAGGAGGTAACCAACCCCACGTACCGTACGGATCGATTTTGTCCCAAAGGGGGCATCGATTTTCTTGCGTAGGTAGCCAATGTACACCTCGACGATATTGGAGTCTCCCTCAAAATCGTAGTCCCAAACGTGCTCAATGATCTCACGTTTGTTCAGTACTTTGCCCTTGGATCGCATCAGCAACTCAAGAAAGGAAAACTCACGGGTGGTGAGGTCGATGATGGTGTCTCCGCGGGAGACCGAGTGGCTCGATGGATCGAGTTTGAGATCACCAGCGGCGAGCACGGGCGGACGACTATCGACGTTACGACGGAGTAGCGCCCGGATTCGAGCGACGAGCACGGTGAACGAGAAGGGTTTCTTGAGAAAGTCATCAGCGCCGGTATCGAGAGCCTCGGCTTCATCGAGCTCTCCATCTTTGGCGGTCAACATCAGGATCGGTGTCCAGATCTCCTCGCTCCTCAAGGTGGCGGTGAATTTGAAGCCGTTCATACCAGGCAGCATGATGTCGAGGACGATGCAGTCATAGGGCGCACTCCTCGCCAGGTTGATGCCATCAAGTCCGTTGAGACAGGTATCAACTGCAAAGCCCTCCGCGACGAGCCCACGTTTCAGGGTGTCGACCAATGTTTCTTCGTCATCCACTACTAGGATTCGCATGCGATTCTCCTTTCGCTCTTTCTAGGATACGCAGACTTCTCAAAGGAAGGCTAGGAGTAACCCGAAGAATTGCTGAGAGAGATTCTAGGGTCGGTCATGTGACCGTTATGGTGTGAGGCCAGAGCTCTCGCTCCAACCAGCCAAGAATGAGAGCGTAGGGCCGGGGGTCGTTGTGGAGTCTCGTCGAGGTCGCGTAGACGCGGTGGAGTTCGGGGTGAAGCGTTGCAACGAGATGCTCGAGCATGGGGTTGTCTGGTCGAGGACGGTCGCCAGGGACGATCATCATCCAGCGCCTAGCGAGATCGGTGGAGGCCAGCGCATAACCGGAGACCGGGAAGACTGCTGCTGGATCGAGTCGGGCCCCAGTGGCCGTCAGTTCCTCACGCGAGAGTTGATCGACCAGAGGATCGACGGTGACGACCCCGACAACCGATTCGCTGTCTTTGGTAGCGAGCATGGCGTAGCCAACCAGTCCAAAGCCGATTAAGACAAGCGGTTGCGGTGCGAGGAAGTCGATGACCGCCTCAAGGTCGGTGACGAGTGCTGTCGCTTCAAGGGTCCCGTCAGATTCACCAATACCATGAGGGTTCACGCCAACCACTTGGGTTCGACAGTAGAAGCTCAGACGTTCGGCGGCCTCCTGGAGAACCCGGTCGCTGCTGCCGCCGATGTCGGTATCGGCGATGCCCGGGGAGTATAGCACCGTCGGTCGCCCAGGGGTGGAACTCTCCTTCACCGTCGCCACAAAGAGTGAGAGCCCAGCGGGTTCGCACCATAACTGATCTACTGGCATCACACCTCCCTCCCTAGACTGTAGCCGTGCAAGGAATTTCATCAGGATCGAGATACGCTCCGGATTGGGTGACCGATTGAGTCGACCACCCATGCGCATCGAGGATCGAGAGGTGTTTGTCGTAGCAAACCTCGGCCTCGGTGAAAAGTTTTTCGATCACGGCATCCTCTATCAACGTGGACTCAGTAAGACCTTTGATCATGTCGAGTTAGTGAGCACCGAGTATCTCCTCAGTCGAGTGGCCCACGTTGATCGACGGCACGAGCTCATTCTCTTTCTTGACAAAGATGTTGCAGTGGCAGAGATGCTTGAGCTCCAGGGTGCGACGGTGATCAACAGCTCGTTGTCGATCGCGATCTGTGATGACAAGCGCCGCACCTATGCCCACCTAGCGGCTGCGGGCTTGCGTATTCCAAAGACAGTGATGATGCCGCCGCTCTATCCAAAGCAGAAAATCGCTACCCACTTGGTGCTATCGGCGGTTGCGGAGGTTGGGCTGCCCCTCGTGATCAAGGAGGCGAAGGGGTCCTTTGGAGCCCAGGTCTACCTGGCCCAAACCGTTGAGGACGTGTTTGGGATCGTCGACGCGCTAGCTGATCGACAGCTGCTTGTACAGGAGTTTATCGCGAGTTCACGAGGACGTGATCTACGGCTGCAGGTCGTCAATGGGCGCTGCATTGCCGCCATTGCTCGCCAGCATCCTGATGACTTTCGCGCGAACCTTTCGGCTGGGGGTGTTGGCGACCCCTACCAGCCCTCAGCGGCGGAGTGCGCGTTGGCCGAGGCGAGCGCGGCGGCGGTTGGGGGCTTCAATGTCGGTGTCGATCTGCTCTTCGACGATGCGAATGAGGGTTCTATCGTCTGTGAAGTGAACTCCAATGCACACATCTGGAGGTTGTCGGCGATCTCCGGCGTGGACGTGCCCTATCACGTGGGTCTGGCGCTTCGACAATGGCTTTACGCGTAGCGATCTACTACGATCGCCGGCAGCTCCAGTCAAACGACTTCTTCTTGAGCGCACTCGTCGCGGCTGGTCGATCGCTCGGAGCTCAGGTCATTGCGTTGGTTGGTCCGGAGGAGCTCCAGTCATGCGAACTGGCTCACGTCGATGCCATTTTTGTGCGCTCGCGTTCACTTCGCCAGCGCCTTTGGTTGGCCCGCCGTATCCCTCGTGTGGTGAACAGCCCACTGCTTGCACTGGTCGGTAACGACAAGCTCGCCCAATACCTCTGGTGCCAGCAGCATGGATTTGCCACACCGACGGTTTTCCTCACTCATGCGGTCCCAGCTCCCAGGGTGGAAAAGCCCAGATTTGGCCATGGCGGTCGGGGGGTGCGGCTGGTCGAAACATCGGGCTGGCGAGGTGGTCTCGATGTACTGCTTGCTCAGGAATATCACCCGGGTGGCACCCTGGATCGACGCCACTATATCCTGGGCACGAGGATCACGGCGACGGTGGAGAGGAGGGCGAATGGGGATTTCCGATCGAACCTCTCACGAGGAGCCTCAGCCCGGCTTGTGGTGCCGAATGATCAAGAGCGCGATTTTGTGCAAGCAATCGCCGCCCGATTAGGGCCGGGTTACTACGGTATCGATACCGTGACTGGACCTCGAGGTCCGATGGTCATGGAGATCGAGGATTTGGTGGGTGCCCGATCCCTCTATCAGCTGGGGTTCCCCGATCATGCGACCCAGGTTATGCAATGGGTGTGTCAGATCCCGTGACGGACCCAACAACGAGCGTACTAGCTGTCGCTCGGGTGGTAATCGCGTTCGTACTCATCGAATGCCTCAAGCGCTCTGGGGCCATACACCGTGCCGGGCCCACCGGTGAGCAAAATGGTCACCCCGAGCGCCTCGGCGATGGCCTGGCGACTTACGCCAGCGCGGGCCGCCCCACGCGCGTGGGACGTGATACAACCGTCACACTTAAGCGCCACGGCGACCGCTAACGCGATGAGTTCCTTCGTTCCGGTGCTGATCTCGCCAGTGGCCATTGCACTGTGGTGGAGGCCGCCGTACGCCTTCAGCACCTCCGGGATCATCGCTCGAAGCTCCTTCGCAGGCTGGCGAAGGTCCTCCTGGACCTGATGCCACGGCTGATGTTGTTCGTCGTTCATGCTTCCAGGCTAGACGGGATGGTTGCTCTTTGCAAGGCTTCGTTTAATCGGGCGGTAGCGCAGCCATTGCACTCCGTATCCTAGGTTCATCAGCAGGAACGCAACGACGACGATCGCCAATACGGGGAAAATCCAACCCATGAAGAAGCTGAGTGCTGCCAGCGCTACGACCGGGATCAGACCAAATGAATCAAGGCGACGAATTCGGCGATCCCATCGAGGGCCTACGAAAGGCGTGCGCGTCTTTTCAAACGTCGCTTCATAGATCTGAGAAACTTTGCGAGCCTTGGCAAGCAGCATAAGACGAACTTCGTACTCGTCAAAGTCGAGATCTCCGGACCTGAAGCGTTCAAGCAGTAGGACGCGAGCCCGCTCTCGATCTTCGGCGGAGGCCTGCAGCTCGCTGCTCTTGTCTGGGGTACTCTCTCGATCCATATTCATTCCACCACTCAGGTAACCATCTACCTACTAATATTCTACTCGCTCGGATTCGATAGCGCGATACTCGTCGGAGAAGTGCTCGCCACTAGATGATACCGAGGAGGTGTGCGAGTTTACGTCGTTGGGCAGTCCCGTTCCCAAACAAGATTTGGTCGGCTTTTGCCCGCTTGAAGTACAGATGGGCATCGTGTTCCCAGGTGAAGCCGATACCGCCATGCACCTGAATGGAGGATGCTGCGATGCGATAGTAGGCATCCCCACAGGTTGCCTTTGCGGTCGTGGCTGCAATCGCCTGATCGTCTGCCTGATCTGCGAGCGTGAAAGCAGCATACAGCGCTACCGACTTCGCGGATTCCAAGTCAACAAGCATGTCTGCGAGGCGGTGTTTGACGGCCTGGAAGCTACCGATTGGGCGGCCGAACTGATGGCGATCCTTTGCGTAGGCAACGGACATCTCGAGTACGCGTTCGGCTCCACCAACCATGTCTTGAGCCATGCTTGCGTCTGCAAGTATCTCGAAGGCAAGCGTTGCTGCCTCCAGCGCTGGGCCATCGAGCACCATTGTTCCTGGTGAAGCGTTGAACGACACCTGGGCCATGGGCCGGGTGAGGTCAAGCGTGGTCTGTTGGGTGAGCACAACCCCCGGGGCGTCGGCTCGCACGAGTGCGAGTACCCACTCGTCCTCTTTCTGAAGGGTGACTAACAGATGGGTAGCCTGGGCACCGTCGAGTACGAATCGGCTTTCGGCCTCGATGCCGGTGTCATGCCAGGTGCCACTTGGATGGAGCGGATGCTCAGCGGTTCCGCAGGCCAGTCCAAGCACCACTGCGCCGCTGCTGATCCCCGCGATAGTCTCTGCGATGACGGGATCATCGCTGTCCGCTTGATTGAGGAGGCTAGCACCAAGGACTGACGTCACCAGGAACGGGAGGGGAGCCACCGCGCGGCCAATCTCTTGAAGGACGCAGGCTGCCTCGACGAAGCCAAGCCCGAGCCCTCCTTGGGACTCAGGGATGAGCAGGCCAGCGATCCCCAGTTCGTCGACCATCGCCTGCCAAAGATCGATCGGGATAGGAGTCGTGGACTCCATTGTGGTGCGTACGAGACTTGTTGGCAAGCGTTGAGTAAGAAATCGACGGGTGGTAGCTTTGAGTTCTTCCTGTTCCGACGTAAACGCAAAGTTCAACGTAGCCCTCACTTTCTTTGGCTCGCTATTTCGCTGGCGTCCTCTCGTTAGGCGCTATCGCCAAGATCGTCCGCACTGACTAGCCTACTGCTAGAACAGCTTCAAGAGAGGGCAGAGCGTCGTGCAAACCACGTATACCGTTGGAGATCTTACGATTGAGCAGTTTGTGGTAGGGCCGCTTGAGAATAATCTCTACGTCCTGACCACCCCGAGTTCTCCAGAGGCACTCCTCATCGATGCCACCGCCGGCGATGACGTTCTTTTCGATACGTTGGTACAGCGGAACGTGACCAAGGTCATCATTACGCATGGTCATCACGACCATATCGGTGCTGTTGCGGCGCTACGACAACAGGGGATGAGGGTGATGGTGGGAGAGCCTGATGCTTCGTTGCTTGATGGGTTTGATGCGACCTTGGTCGATAACGAATTGATCAGGTTTGGCGCTCTCAATCTACGTATTATGGTGACGCCGGGACACACCCCTGGATCTCTTTGTATCGCTCCTGAGGGTTATGAGCTGCTCTTTACTGGAGATACACTGTTCCCAGGCGGACCTGGAGCGACCAAGTTCCCTGGTGGTGATTTCCCTACCATCATCGAGTCGATCCGCCGCATCTTTGCCACTTTTCCCGCTGAAACGGTCATAATGCCGGGTCATGGAGCTTCGACCACGATTGGAACACAGATCGGCAGCTTGGACGAATGGATTGCAAGAGGCTGGTGAGCTGCACCCTTCTCAGAGAAGCCTGTCGTGCATCAGGTTTGGCGTCCGTATGTATTGGATAGGAGGCGAGGTGTACGTGGGGATGATAGTCGGGTAGTACGTAACGGTTGACGATGCCGTCGTGTGAACCTAGTCTCCACCACTGGAGTGGTGTGACGCGCATTGATCCTGAATCATCACAAGACCGTAACGACCGCACCCCGCTGGTGCCAGCGATTTGCTTGCGCGGTAGCATGTCGACGTTGCGTTGCAGGACCGATCACCGCCGTGCGCACCCGAGAATCCCGCAACCTGGAGCATTGAGCTAGCCCGGCAAGGTTCGACGATGACGGACCTCCAACGGCAGGAACGCAACAGAACGGGACTGCTTGTTCCTCTCAGGTGGGTGGGTTTGTCAGCCTTGTGTCTGAGCGGTTTTGCTTGCCGAGGCGGTGATGAGGCCGTGACGAACGCGCGTTGCCGAGAGGATGGCTGCAATCACCAAAAAGATCATTGACGCATAAAATGCCGAATGTAGCCCATTAACAAATACTTGCGCGATCTCGCCATGGAGTTTAGCGGTACCCACAAAGATCGCAAAGGCTACTTGTCGAGGGATCGACCGCGATGCGATCAGAATCGCCATCGAGAAAGAAAAGACCATACCGGTGTTTTGAAAGGTCCTCAACATGCCTGAGGCAATTCCGAAGACCTGGCGAGGAGCCGCCTTCATCACTGCTGAGTTGTTAGCGGGGAAGAAACTGCTCGAGCCGATGCCGTTGACCACGCTTGCGACTACGACGAGCCATAGTCCGGTGGTCATACCTAGCTGAGCATAGAGCAAGAGGCCGATAATCTGGGTCGCGAGACCGAAGGTGGCTGGGAGTACCGGTCCGATTTTGTCCGCCATTCTCCCCGAGAAGGGGCCGATCGCACCACCAACCAAGTAGCCCGGAACCAAGAGGAGTGAGGCGTCGAGGGGCGAGAGACCACGCGGCCCCTGGAGGTACATCAGAACCAGAAAGAGCACGGCGTAGTTTGCAAGTCCTTGGCAGAGTGAGGCAAGCAACGATGAGGTCATGGTCGGTACCTTGAAAAGAGAGAGACGGACCATGGGGTCGGTTTGCCCGCGTTCGATCATGACAAAGAGGATGAGGATGGCGATGCCACCGAGGAGAAAGAGGAGTAGTGATAGGTTAAGCGTGTGGGTGGCGAGGTTCGTCACCGCCCACAGGATGCCAAAGAGGCCGAGGCCCGCAGTCAGCATTCCCCATAGGTCGATCTTCCGGCGTTCGCGAGTTCCGCCATCGTGGAGGACGCGAAGGGCGAGTATGACGGCCACGAGACCGATCGGTACGTTGATCCAGAAGATCCATCTCCATGAGATAAAAGTGACGATGATTCCTCCGAGGACGATCCCCAGCACGGCACCGAGGCTGTAGCCGATACCGTTGAAGCCATAGGCACGGCCCCGTTTCTCCGGTGGAAAAAGATCGGCGATAACGGCGCCGCTGTTGGCGGTCACAAGCGCTCCACCGATTCCCTGAAGGATCCGGAATGCAATGATTGCTGGTTCATCCCACGAGATGGCACAGAGCGCTGAGCCGATGATGAAGACGACAAAACCTGTCTCATACATCTTGACTCGTCCGTACATGTCGCCGAGCCGACCGACTTGTGAGGCAAGGAGTGTCACCACCAGTAGATATCCGATAATTACCCAGATGACCGAGGCGAGCGCAACGTGGAGGCCCCGTTCGATTTCAGGTAGCGCAAGTACGACGATTGTGGTATCCACCGCCGTGATTAATACCCCGGTCATGACGACTGCGAGGGCCAACCCGGTTCTGGTCGCCGATGGCCCAGTCGCTGCTGCCTCGGGTTTATCTACACTCAAAGGAGCACCTCCTCTGCGATGCCATGCGGTTTTGTGGGTTCCTACATACCGTAGTGACGTCAAATCGTGAAGCCTTGTGTACCAGTTGGGACCGACATCGTGGCTATAGGTATCAGCCTAGTCGTCGAGCCGCAATTGGGCCAAGAGGGGTTTGCGAAGCTGGACCTTACCTGGCGGCATGGAGGATCTGGTATAGACTGTCCCAGTTCGCCGCGGCGGGCCTTGTGCGATCTATCGCTGCCACGAGTCGATAAGGTCGCCATGATTGGCATAGACGCCGATCCAATCGATAGCGCTTGGGGCATACGGAAGTGCAGCGTCGAGCGCAATCTTGGACCGGTCCGTGCCGAGCCATGTGGTGGTGATTCGCCCCGAGTGAGTAGCCACCACCATTTGGATTGTACCCTTGGTGGGGAGGTTTGCAAAGGTTGCGTGCACTTGGGTCCCCCAGGGTTTGCGATACAGCGCAAGCGACCCATTGACCCCACTTTGACTCGATGACATCGCGATGACATCGGTCGGTTTGGCTGCACTTGCTGACGTGTGCGCAATGGACACCCCGACGAGAAGGCCGGCAGCGACGCCGGCAACGAGAATGCCAGCTCGTACGAGCCAAGCGGTCGGAAGTTTTGTGACCTTGGTAGGTTGAGTCGCTACCGGTAGCCCGGGACTGGTT
Organism: Ferrimicrobium sp.; assembly: GCF_027319265.1. NCBI lineage: Bacteria > Bacillati > Actinomycetota > Acidimicrobiia > Acidimicrobiales > Acidimicrobiaceae > Ferrimicrobium > Ferrimicrobium sp. Next base: position 78,261 of record NZ_DAHVNP010000030.1, read on the forward strand.
TGCGGGTATTGGGTCGCAAGTGTGAGAACCAACATGCTAGTACGGTCAACCGCATCGCGGCATTCGACGCAGCTGATCAGATGTTCCTCAAAGGCGCGCTGCTCGACCGGGCCCAAGGCTCCAAGCGTGTACTCAACCAAGAGGTCGTGTGATGAACTATCGGGTGTCATGAACGTTATCCAACTTTGTTCGGAGGATTTTAACAGCGTAATGGAGCCGCGATCGTAGTGTCCCCTCTGGAACGCCGATCGTTGCGGCGAGATGCACCAGTGGTGTTCCGTTCACCAATACCTCTTGCACAACCTGTCGATGGTCGCTAGAGAGCGTATCGATGGCTGACTCAATAACGAGGCGATCAAGGACGCTATTGTTCTCCTCGTGGCTAGAGCCCAGAGTGCCAACATCCAGTTGTGATAGTCGGCTCGATCGGCGCAAATGGTCAATAGCACGGTTGCGTGCAACGATCAATAACCATCCCTTTAACAGCTCTTTATCGACCAAGAGAGAGTCCTTGTGGTCAAGGGCGGCGAGGAACGTTGCTTGCACCAGATCGTCGGTGGCCGAGGCGTCACCGACGATGGCGAACACTTGAGCACGAATGAGAGGGGAGAATGACTCGAAGAGATCTTGGAGTATCACTTCGAGCACCGTGCCCCCTCTCATCGTCATCAAGATCCCAGCACTACAGCAGCGGGCTCGCTGCGGCGGTGAAGGTCATTCCCTTGCCAGCGCCTGACCCAGAGAATCCAGCGTCACCGAAGTTGAAGACTCCTCCGTCCTTAGCTACTAACCAATAACCAGCACCATCTGGTGTAGCGATTATTCCCAACACGGGCATATCTAAGGGATGCATCCCACTCAATCCGGTCAGTCCATCGCTATAGGTGTTGCCATAGTAACCAGCGTCACCGAAGTTGAAGACTCCTCCGTCAGCTCCCACGAGCCAGTAGCCCTTTCCGTCAGGGGTCGAAGCGATCCCGACGATGGGGGCATTGAGTCGAAGGTTGTTGACCCCACCGTAGTTTTTGGCGTTCCCGGCCGCGTAGACCGCGCCATTTGCGGTCACTTCCCAGTAACCAGTACCGCCGCTACCAGCCGCGTAGGCCATCCCGACGACCTTGCCAGTGACTTTGGGGGCTGTCGGTGCTGGTGCTGTGGTGGTGCCAAAGGCGGAGACGGAACCGTCACTTTGGGCCAATTGGTAGCCGCTATAGCCGACGGTGGGAGCGCTGAGCTCGTCAAGTGTGGAGGTATTGGAGTCGTCAAAGTAAATTCCGAGATGTCCCGCATCCATTGAGGTGGTTGCAAGGCCAAAGAGCGCCCCGGCGGACCCTCCATCAAGTGTCCTGGTGGCCACGACTTCCCCTGTCGTGGTGAGTTCAACAAGGTTATTGTTGTCGGCACCGTTGACGACGAACAGATCGTGATTCACAGGGTTGATGGCGATCCCCTGTGGTGCGTTGAGAGCGCCACCTTGGGCAATCATCACTGGAGTCACCGGCCCCGTAGCGGTCAACGCATTGGGCAGCGCGTAGATCGCGTTGTTATAGTCGTCGGTCACATAGAGGGTACCGTTGGTAGCGTCATAGACCATGCCCTGGGGCCCGGCCACGGTGCTTGGGCTCAACGAGGTGCCACTCATATCAGAGGTCGGTAGGTTCGTCGCCAAAGGAGCGTACGTCGCATTGATCGGCTGACCGTTCTTGGTGGTCGCCGTTGGGTTGGGATTGAGTCGCCAGACCTGTCCTGTCGTCCCTTGGGCATTGGGAGTAGCCGCGCCTGCATTGGTCCAGAAGAAGGCCCCCGGAGCAAAGGCTGCTCCCCAAGCACCCTCGAAGAGGTTGCTCTGACCGTCGTAGGAACTCGTGGTGTTGGTGTAATTCGCCACAAGCTTGCCCATATTCGAGATCACCGCGTAACCCGAGCCTGAACCATTTGCGGCTGTTCCGTAGTAGGTGACCCAGACGATATCAGCTGATGGGTTGATAGCAATCCCAACGGGTCCCGTGATGGCGGCATTCTGGTAGAACACCTTCGATGCACCGGTAGTCGGATTGACCTCGACCAACGAGGTTCCTCCA
>NZ_DAHVNP010000032.1 GCF_027319265.1 Ferrimicrobium sp.
ACAGCGCCACCTAGCCAAGAACAACGCTCGTCTGCTCAACTGCACGCTCTCAGAGAGGTGGGGGAGACTGTTTGTATCTTGTCAAGTCGCAGTGAGGACCAGTATCGTTTCCAACCAGTCTCCATCAAAGCCAAACGTTCGCGCTGGTGTCGATCTTGGACTGAGGTCGCTAGCAACGATAGCCGATAGCGATGGCAATATAGAAGTCTTTCCCAACCCAGCACCACTACGTACGACGCTTACCGAGCGTCGTAGGGTTGGGCGCGCTCTTTCACGACGGATAATACCCGGTTCAAACGGATACAGGCGAGCGAAAGCCAAGCTCGCCAAGCTAGACCGCAAGTCCGTATACATCCGTCGTGAAAGTATCCACCAATTAACGCGTTACCTGGTGGATAACTACGGCGAGGTAAAGATTGAAGATCTGAATCTCGCCGCCATGAGGCAGAGCATGGGAAGACGAGCCTTTCGACGCTCGGTATCTGATGCCGGACTCGGAGCCTTTCGACCAACACTCGCCTACAAGGCCAAACGAGCCGGAGTTAAGGTAGTCGTTGTGGATCGCTTCTTCCCCTCATCGCAGATCCACCATGACTGCTCGGGCAGACTCATGGGTGCAAAGCTCGCCAAGAGACTTACCTGTGAGACCTGTCACGTTGAGGTGGATCGCGATGCCAATGCTGGGCTCAATATCCGTGACTGGTCGGTTACCAGTCCTGGCCTAGTTGAGGCCAGTGCCCTGTTCGTTCCCAGGCCCTCATCGGGTACAGACGACAGTTCAGATGATGGGTTGACTTATCACCTGGTGAGAGGATGTAAGACCAGTAGCAATACTGGCCGTGCTTGGAGAGGCAAGAACGACTCTCGGACAAGTGAGCATGAGAACCTTGTAAAGGGTGCATCATCATGAGTGGACTCACTATTAATCACTCGGATGCAACGGTTGACCAGGATGATTGGCTCGTTCGCGCCAAGGGTATTACCAAAGTTTTTACCACCAACGGCCGGGGCGTGCTCGCACTCAACAATGTTGATCTAACGTTGGCACGAGGCTCCTTTACCTCGCTCATTGGGCCATCGGGGTGTGGCAAATCCACCCTCCTCAGGATTGTTGGCGGTATCGAGACCCCGAGCCAGGGGTCCGTCAAACACGCACGAGCACTCCAGGTTGCTTTTGTCTTCCAAGACCATGCCCTCTTCCCTTGGCTCACTGTGCTCGACAACGTCAGTTTTGGCCTCAAAATGGCAGGCGTGGAGACCAAGGAGCGCAATCGCCGATCACAACTCTGGATCGACCGAGTAGGTCTCGCTGGCTTTGAGAAGGCGTTCCCCAACGCCCTCTCAGGAGGCATGCGGCAACGTCTCTCCATCGCTCGAGCGTTCGTGACGGAACCCGATGTCCTCCTCATGGACGAACCCATGGGGGCACTGGACGAACAGACCAGGCTCCTCATCCAGGAGGATTTGATTCGCTTGTGGGAGGAGACCCGCAAGACGGTGCTCCTTGTCACGCACTCCATTGACGAGGCCATCCTCCTCGGCGACCAGGTGATGGTCATGAGTCGACGCCCCGGACGCATCAAGGCCAGCCTCGATGTACCACTGGAACGACCTCGCACCCTTCACAACATGGCTGATCCACGATTCGTCACCTTGAAGGACACCATTATTAACGATCTCCACGATGAGGTCATGGCATCAATGGAGTCCCGTTGACCGCAACCTCCACAGAGAACCCGATCGATGCCGAGCTCAACCGGAGTTCGGCCCACAGTCGCCGGCTACGACAGCGTGACTTGGTACTAGGGATCGCTACCCCTATTGCGCTACTCGTACTTTGGCAGATCGCCAGTTCTACCGGCCTGATCGACGCCAAGATCTTTACCCCACCGACGACCATCTTCTCTACCGCCATCGCGCTGATCAACAACGGCATCTTGACCCACGATCTCGGTATCACCTCGCTCCGCCTCATCGTCGGTTTCGTCTTAGGAGGTGCGGCGGGGATCGTCGTCGGGATCTTCCTTGGCATCTTTCGTACGCTCCGCGCCGCCTTCTCTCCGCTGTTTTCCGCCCTCTACGCGGTTCCCCAGATCGCGGTGTTACCACTCCTCCTCGTCATTTTTGGGATCGGAGAGACACCGAAGATCCTCACCGTGGCCGCTGTCTCGTTTTTTGTCCTCGAAATCAACGCAATGGCAGGGGTGCGCTCGATCGATCCCCAGCTCATCGAAGCCGGAAGAGCGTACGGGGCCAAAGGTCGACGTCTTTTCTGGCACGTACTCATCCCCGGAACCTTGCCCGCCATCTTCACCGGTCTCCGAGTGGCGGCAGCACTTGCACTTGTCGTCGTCACCGCCACCGAGTTCGTCGCCGCTAACAGTGGATTGGGCTATCTGGTCTGGAACTCCTGGCAACTCTTCGAACCCAATCAGATGTACGTTGGTCTGATCACCATCGCACTGGTTGGAGTGGTGCTGACCGGCATCGTCGAACTCGTTGCGCGAAGGATCATGCCCTGGTCACGCAGGAACTCTCGTGACTGACCAGCAATCTTGACCTCAGCCGGGACCGTCGTCTCGGTTGGCTATACTCGCCTGGAAGATCCACTCCAGGACAGCTCAGAAGGTACTCCCAATCCGGGGTGGCTCCTAGGAAAACAGCAGTAAGGAACAGATACGATGCGTCGAATGAACAGATTGGCTACCGTTGCACTTGCCCTAGGAGCATCGGGCATCCTCGCCGCTTGTGGCAGCACCAGCACCAGTAGTACTACGAGCACCGCTTCAACGACCAACGTGACGGTCGCCTATGTGCCGATTCCGCTTTTTGACCCCCTCTACATCGCTATGGCCAAGGGCTACTTCGCCAAGGAACATCTCAACGTCCACTTGACCGTCGTCTCTTCAGGGCAGAGTGCAACCACCTTGGCGGCCACCAATCGCGTCCAGGTCGTCCTTGGGGGCTTCTCTGCGGGCATGTTCGATGCCATCAACCAGGGTTTGAACTTTAAGGTGGTCGGATCGATGGCGGCCGAAGCATCCGGCACTGCCGCAAATGGGCTCGTCGTTGCGAACGGCGTTGTTCCAGCTGGCAAATCCCTCACCGCCGCCGAACTGCGTGGTGCCAAAATCGGTATTGATGGAGGCGCTGGAGCAGCCGGGGGCTACCTCTTGGCCGAAGCACTCAAGCCGTATCACTTGACCCTCGCTGACGTGAACGTGGTCAACCTCGGCTTTCCCGATATGGAGACGGCGCTCGCCAATCACTCCGTCGCAGCGGCCTATCCAGCGGCACCCTTCCTCTCTGCGATTCTTGCCGCCAAGGATGGAACCCTCGTCTCCCCGGCACCGGTGAAAACCGCGGTCGTCGGTGTGATCTATGGCGGCTCCTTTGCCAAGACTCCTGCGGCCCAGCACTTCTTTGATGCGCTCGCCAAGGGAGCCCAAGACCTCCAAGGATCTGCCCAGACCAGCGCTGCAAACCTCGCCATCATTGCCAAGGCTACGGGAGAGTCCACAAGCATCTTGGCTACGGAACCACCGAGCATCTATGCACCAAACCTCGCACCTCCCGTCTCGACCCTTCAAGCGATGCAGCGGGTCTATCTGGCCAATGGGCTCGTCGACTACCACCAACCATTGAGCGTCTCTCGCTATATCGACCAGAGCTTTGCCAACAAGGTGCCGGCGAGTTAGCCACATTTGGCATCTGTGGCAGGTGCAGTTCACCGCCACAGTACCACTCCTGACTAACCTTATACCTATGCCTTCGCTCTTTGACCTCGATCCCGCCACCGCCGAGGAGACACTCGGCGCTCGATATCGGGTCAAACAGCTCTTCGAAGGACTCTTTGAGAAGGCGCTACCAGTGACGGAGATCACCAATCTCCCACTTCGGCTGCGCGCCCAGCTCGACAACGACTACCCCTTGAGCCTCAGCGAAGTAACCATGACGACCAGTGACGACATGGCGACTCGTAAATGGTTGTACGAAATCGACGGCGGCTATCGCATTGAGACCGTCTTGATGGAGTATCCACATCGAGCCACCGCATGCATCTCAACCCAGGCTGGCTGCGCCATGGCCTGTAGCTTCTGTGCAACTGGCCAGGGAGGGTTTGGGCGACAACTCACCACTGCAGAGATCGTCGAACAGGTATACCGGGCCAAACAAGCCGCACTCCCTCGCCGTCTCTCGAATATTGTCATGATGGGCATGGGGGAACCCCTCGCCAACTACCGATCCTTGATGGGGGCTCTCAGGGTCATCGTAGATCGTTTCGGAATATCACCTCGGCGCATTACCGTGTCAACCGTCGGCGTCGTTCCGGGCATCAAACGCCTCGCCACAGAGGGGCTACCGTTGACGCTCGCCGTCTCACTCCACGCCGCCAACGACCATGATCGCTCCGAGATCATTCCGCTAAATCGACGCTATCCGATCGAACAGATCGTTGCGAGCTGTGAAGAATGGACAGCGGCGACCTCCCGTCTGGTGAGTTTGGAGTGGGCGATGATCGCCGACTTTAACGACACCCAACGTGCCGCCGATGAGTTGGGCACCATCGCACGGCGCCTCAGAGCACACGTGAACCTCATCCCTCTCAACCCCACGCCCGGCTACCTTGTCCGTGGCAGCACGCGCGACCGAGTACTCGCCTTTCAGCGGACCCTCCAGGCAAACGATGTTCGCTGTACGATTCGGTCAACGCGTGGCCAGACCATTGATGCAGCGTGTGGACAACTCGCAATGCGCACAGAGCCGATGACTATTCGCCGCCGGTCCAACCCCCGCCTCACAGCATGTACTACCAGCTCCAACGAGGATAGGTCCCAGCCCATCGAGCGACAGCAAGGAGTTAGCAGATGATTGAATCGCAGCGAGCTGAAAGAATCGTTGAACTCGCCCCCTCGGTTTTGCCATGTGATTTTGGACGACTCGGCGAGGAGTTACAGGCCCTAGAAGAGGCCGGTGTGGATCGCATCCACTGGGACGTGATGGATGGCGTGTTTGTACCCAACATCACCATCGGGGCGCCCGTGATCGCCAGTTGCCGACGCTACAGCACGCTTCCCTACGAGGTGCACCTGATGATCGTCGATCCCGAACGTTACGTGGGCGAGTTCGTGGAGGCGGGCTGCGAGTTGATCACCGTGCACGCGGAGGCCACCCGTCATCTCCACCGGACCCTTAGCCTCATCAAGTCATTCGGGGTACGAGCCGGCGTTGCCCTCAACCCGGCTACGCCACTCACCGATGTCGAGTACGTCATGGATCAACTCGACGTGTTGATGATCATGAGCGTCAACCCAGGCTTTGGTGGCCAACACTATATCGAGGCGATGGATGCCAAGATTCTGGCGGCCGTTGCGCTCCGCGAAGTCACCAACCCGCTGGTCAAGATCGAGGTTGACGGCGGCGTCTCCGAGGAGACGATCCAAGAATGTGTGATCAACGGGGCAGAGGTCCTCGTTTCCGGCTCCGCCCTCATGGCACATCGTGGGCATCTCGCCGAGGCGGTTGAGAACTTCCATCAGCTTGCCCGTGATGTTCACCTGCAACGACCTACATCGCTCTAGGCCGAAGTTCCTCCTCCAGAAGGACTTCACCCCAGGTGGGCGGCCTTGCTACATGCCGGCACTAGGAAGGGACCTTTGGAATACGTCCAGCTAGCACACCTCAAGCGAGGTAGGGAATGGCAACCTCGGTCTGGGCCAAGAATGCAGCTACCACCGTCATCGCAGACGAACGTTTCAAGCGAAACGTGGAACCCGTAACCAGGTTCCAGTGATTCTCCACATACGTGACCAGCCGGGCACGACAACGGTCATCGTGAACAAGCTGATTCCAGAGCAACACTATGACTAAAAGATACTATGACTAGGAGATGGCCTCGTCCTCCAAAGACTGCCACCTGGGTTCGCGCCGCTCGACAAAGGCCGCCATCCCCTCGGCAGCCTCGGCGGACTCCATCGTGATAACGGCGAGCTCGGAGTTGAGTTGCCAGATCATCTCTGTTGCACGCGCATAGGTGCCACGCAGCAAGCGCTTGGTGTGGGCAATCGCCTGTGGACCAGCAGCAGCGATCCTCTCAGCAAAGGCAAGGGCTTCGGTAAGCAACTCTGCGCGCGGAACGACCCTATTGATCATCCCAAGCTCCAGAGCGCGATCTGCTCCGATCGGCTCGCCGGTCAGTGCAAGTTCCATCGCCACGCTTCGCCCAACAAGCTCGCTCAAGCGAATAAGGCCACCACCCGTCGCCAGGAGACCGCGTTTTGCCTCAGGAAGTCCGAAGCGAGCTCCTTCGCTTGCGACGACCAGATCGCAGTTGAGGACGATCTCAAAACCTCCCGCAACCGCGTAACCGTTGACCGCAGCGATCAAAGGTTTGGGGAAATCGTAACCACCAATACCGGCAAACCCACGACCAGGGATGATGACACCACCGCTACCGTTGGCTTGGGCAAACTTGAGATCCATTCCTGTGCAGAAGGCACGGTCTCCCGCTCCCGTCAGGACAACACTCCGAATCGAGGAGTCGGTCTCCGCATCTTGGAGTGCCTCAGTAATCCCCTCAGCGACCCTATCGTTCACACAGTTCAATTGCTCAGGACGATTGATCGTAACGACCATCGTCGCACCATGTTGTTGGACCTCTACTTCCGCCAATTCCCCCACCTTTTCGTTTTATCTCGACCGTATCGTCATAGTATGTCTCTCGGGTCATTCCCTCTGGGTAGCCATAATCGCTCGCATTGGTCATCCATGATTGGAAGAGATTGTAACCTATAGGAATGCCCAGCATGCGTGACAACAGTGAATCTTCCCTCAACAAGGGACACATCGCTCATCTTTGGGAACGGTGGAAGGACATCACTGCCCTCTCTCAGAACCCATTCATCGGCGAACTACCCGCCACCGTCTTTCGTGATGAGCAAGAACGACCTGACCATTGATCTGCCCGGTTATGGCAGCTAATCTGATCGCCTACGACGCTCAGCCAAGTTCTGTAAGTTATACCAGGCGGTGATGGTCGCAAGGATCGAGAGACCGACATAGACAACCAAGAGTGCAATCAAGAGGTGTTCGAGGTAGATTGACCAACCGTTATAGCCCTCCAAAACGTTTCGCAAGCTGGAGTAGGTCGCGATGAAGGCACCGACGAGTGTCAAGCGCACCCGCCATGGAACCTTCACCGATCAGCTCCTGTGGTCGATGGCCGCAACCGAGCAATTCCTAACTTGGCAGCGATCATGTCATCGCCGTGATACCAGAGCGCATCGATCTCACCACAGGGACTCATCTCACGCTCCAGTCGGGCGACCGTTGCCCCACCCTCAACAGCGACCACGACCGCCATCATGGAATCGAGAAAAGAGCCGCGCAACAGGCGTAGTTGACCAGGATCCACTAAAACTCCCGTGCGGCCACTCGACTCAGTGCAATCCATTACCGACCGGGCTACCGCGTTGGCTGAACTCAGCATCTGTGCTGGGATCTCTCGGCGGCGACGCGCAAGCACAAAACGATGTGCTGGCACGATTCCCAACTCCTCACAGATCTCAGTAAAGCGTCCGATCGGATCCGTCGCCGAGGGCACCACAACGGCTACGAGCTGGGTCACTCCACCGAACTGGGCCGTTTCGGCCATGAAGGGATGTCCCCGAAGATCAACAACCGGTGCGTCACCAGCGAGATCGACGACAAGCGCGTCGATGCGATCAACGAGAAACGCGCCAGGTGCCGATCCTGCCTCCATCGCACGACGGGCGGCCTGGACGAGCTCTGTCTCTGTCAACGGGGTGTCAACATTCGCGTGACCGGCGTCCATCTGCGCAAGGTCCATCTGCTCAGCGCCTTGGGCACCAGGAGTATCAACCACCAACCGAGCAGGCATCAGCCTGGTATCAGACGCTTCGGACGTGGTCAAGGTAACCGGATGCTCTGGCTGGGCCTCGTTCGGAGGAACCATGACCGGATCCGCTAGTGTTGCCCAGCTCGGAGCAGCGATGTTGGTCAACTTCGTCACCTTTCCATCCCGACGGAACACCTTGGGGGTCGACATCGGAGCGGAGATTGGAGGTGTTGGAGAGGAAGCAGTTGTCGTCGATGATCGTCCATAGGTCCTCGCAAGCTCATCTTGCACGCTCCGATAATCGGATTCATCCGCGTCGGCTGGCCCTAGCGGTCGTGGGCCTGCACTGACGAGTACGTTACGAAGGGCAGCTGCAAATCCAGGTGCTGAGATCGGTGCCGTTGGGGGTTCAACCACGACGGTGAAGCTGATGCGCTTCCCCACGAAGCCAGGCTTGCTCACCCGTTCTGCCGCCACCAGCCGAACGCCCTCTCCAAGCGCCGTTCGCGCCTTTGCGAGCGCCTCCTCAATCGATTTTCCATTAAACCGTAGCTGGTTCGACATCACCAATCACTCCTATCTGAATCAACTTAAGCGAAGGAGCAAGCTCCCTCACGGCCAACACTGGAATCGCTGCATCACCCGCGCGAAGGGTCTGGAAGAGTGCTCTACGAATAGCGGGCATACATACAAGTACTGGTTCATGACCCTCTATCTCAGCTCGCAGCTTGGCCGCCCGGATCTCCTCTCGAAGGCGAACGATCTCTTCCATGCCGATACCTAACACTCGGCGACCATCCACGGTTACCAGGCTCTCAGCAAAGCGCATCTCGAGCTGTGATGAGAGGTAGACAACCGCTAGCATCCCATCCTGGGCAAAAGTTGATGAGATAGCCCCACCGAGCGCTTCCCGCGCCGCATCGAGGAGTGCATCGGGCTCCTTGGAGGTGCGGTACCGATCGACAATCGCCTCAACAATCGCCGGCAGGTTTCTCACCGGAACGCGCTCGTCAAGCAGTTCTCGCAAGACTCGCTGAATATCACCCATGGCCACCTGAGCGGTGTTGAGTTCATCAACCACCACGGGAGCAACTCGCTTGAGAGCATCGAGCATCTCTTTGGTCTGCTGCCGTGTGAGCAGTGCACCTGCATGATGTTGGACAACCTCTGAGAGATGGGTGACGATGACCGAAGAGCGATCCACCACGGTAGCTCCGAGCACCTGTGCCTGGGTCTTGTAGTCGGGTGGGATCCAACGAGCTCGCAGGCCAAAGACAGGATCGACGGTCTCCTCACCGGGTAATGCATCGAGATTATCACCGATCGCGAGCACGCGATCACGAGGGACTTTCCCGCGACTGATCTCCATCTCTGCGATCTTGATCACGTACTCGGTGGGGCCGATATCCAAATTGTCGTGCGTTCGCACTGGCGGCAGTACGAAACCGAGTTCCCCAGCCAGTTTGCGGCGCAGCCCCTTTACCCGTTCAAGCAGGTCGCCACCCTTTGCCGGATCCACCACGTCGAGGAGTTCAAAGCCCAACTCGAGTTCGAGGATCTCGACGCCAACGACGTCCTGGGCGGTCTCGGGGGCCGCGACCTGGGTCAGCGCCTCAGCCGTCGCCCCTTCATCTCGCTCAGGAGTCTTTGAGACACGCCATCCAATCACAAAGACGGTGCCACCGACGAGCAGGAACGGAAGCTTTGGCAAGCCCGGCAGCAAACCAAGAGTGCCGATAATACCGCCAGCGATCTGGAGGGCTACGGACTGCTTCAAGAGCTGTTGCAAAAGATCGAGGCCAAAGTCCGAGTCGTTCGAGGTTCGGGTCACAACCAGACCGGTTGCGATCGAGAGGAGCAGCGCGGGGATCTGACTGACGAGACCGTCACCAACAGAGAGCAAGGAGTACGTATCAATCGACTGGGTGATCGAGAGATGATGCTGCACCACACCGACGATGAAGCCGCCGATGAGGTTGATCACGGTGATCACCGCCGCTGCGATGGCATCACCCTTGATGAACTTCGAAGCGCCGTCCATCGCGCCGTAGAAGTCAGCCTCCTTGGAGATACGTGCGCGTCGTCGTCGAGCCTCGGCCTCATCGATGTGGCCAGCGTTGAGGTCGGCATCGATAGCCATCTGCTTGCCCGGCATCGCATCCAAGGTGAACCGAGCACCAACCTCAGCGACCCGTCCTGCACCAGAGGTAATCACGACGAACTGGATGATGAACAAAATAGCGAAGACAACCAGACCGACAACGACCGATCCGCCGACCACAAAGTGGCCAAAGCTCTCGATCACGGATCCGGCATAGGCATGCAACAGCACCAATCGGGTCGCCGAGACATTGAGCGCCAATCGAAACATGGTTGCGATTAAGAGCACTGAGGGGAAGGCCGCGAACTCCAAAGGATCCGTCACTCGCAGGGAGACTCCGAGGACGACCAGTGCGAAGGTGATGTTGGCGGTGATAAGTATATCGAGCAGCTGTGAGGGGATTGGAACGACTAACATCACCACAATCACGGCGATGCCAATCGGTACCGCGAGCGCCAAGCGGCGCATACGGGCACTCTCCATGGTCCTCCCTCATTGAACCTTGGTCATCCTTGAGAATAGGGCTCATCCGTGTACTCAACACTTCGTCAGTCAAGTGCACGACCTTTAATTAAAACCATCAACCAACGATGAATTGGAGCTGCCTAGGTGGCGAGTTCGGTGAGAACTCGCTCCAGAATCTCCTCCGGGATCTCCTCTAAATTGGACTGATGGGTGGACTCGTAGTACCGTGCGGTCGTCGAAAGCTGATAGACAAAGGCGAGGAGACGAGCCACGACCAGGAACAGAGAACCAGGGATCGACTCTCCGACAGGAACCGCGATATTGAGCGCGCGCGCCAGGGGCGGGTCGATGACGATCGGCACCCCTGCCACCCGAGCCCGCTCTCGAATGGTAGCAGCGATGTACTCCGAGCCCTTGGCTAAAACGATAGGTGCGCGATGGGTCGCCGGCTCATACTTGAGCGCAACCGCCACGTGTGTGGGATTCGCCACCACCACGTCAGCGAGGGCCACGTTGGCGATCATACGCCGCCTTGAGAGCTCTCGAGCGACTCGACGGCGGCGCCCCTTGGTCTGTAGATCCCCCTCGTACTGCTTGATCTCATCCTTGACCTCTTGACGAGTCATCAGCAGCTGTTTGCGCACCTGCTGCCGAGAACGGCCGTAGTCAATCAGTGCAATCGCGAGTCCCAAGACCCCAGTAAGCCGTACCAGCTCCAGACTCATCGAGGCGACCTGCGCGGCCACAGCGAGCGGCGCAACTGACGCAGACGTCAAGGCATCCACGCCTCCCAACAATAGGAGCGTCGAGACCACCACGACGATCAACAGCTTCACGAGCGACTTCGCTGCCTCAATCGCTGGGGTGGTGGAGAAGATGCGTGAAAGATTCTGCTTTGGCGAGAAATGAGTAAAGGTCGGTGTGATCTTTTTGGGTACAAAGCGTATTCCCACCTGCGCAATGTTGATCAGTGCCACGAAAACTGCGACTGGCGTCGCGACAATAATAGCGAGTTCCCCCACGGTCTCGAGTCCCGATTCGAGCCGACGCAGGGCCGTTGCCGTGGTGATTGACGCGCCACCATTGAGAGCAAGGTGGCTAAAGGCGACGATCTTTGCCTCCACGAGATGAAACATCAACGGTGCGGCCAGTGAAAACGTGAGGATCACCAACCAAGTCGCTAGTTCCGCAGAGCGTGCAACCGTCCCCTCTTTCTTGGCCTTTTGCAGCTTCTGTGCCGTCGGCTGTTCGGTACCCTCATTCTTTGGCACTTAACCTCCCAAGAGGTCCCGCTCAGCCGCTAAGAGGTCTCGGATCGAGGCATCAAAGAGATGCGGCAAGAGGGGCACCGCGACCACCATTAGGATGAATGACAGAAGAATCTGGAGTGGGAAGATGAAGGTCAACGCATAGAGCTGAGGGGCGACCTTGGTGAGGATGCCAACGACGATCTGAGAGAAAAACATCACCGCAAGGATCGGCGAGGCCACCTCGAGCGAGGAGACAAAGAGAATCGTCACCGACTTGACTAAGATGCCGAGTGTGAAGGAGAGATGGAAGAGATTCGGTGTCCCAAAACTGGCGAAATACCCATGAATCACCACCACATCGGCCCCTGAGACGAAGAAGAGGACGATCCACATCAGGTTGTAGAACTCACCAGTCACTGGGGTCTCATTCAGCGATAGCGGGTCGAGTGCTGGTGGAGTCGAGAAGCCACCGAAAAGGCCCACCAGCCCACCCGCTGACTCCCCAAGAGAGACAAACAACATAGCGAAGAAGCCGAGCGCCGCTCCAATGAGTAGTTGTTCAGCAGTGGTGCCGATCAAGCCACCCGTCGTCGTCGGCAGTGCCATCCCCCGAACAAGCGGCGACTCGGTTCCAAGGCCAAAGGCGACAGCGATCGCCACTCGCGCCGTGATCGGAACCACCGGCATCGCGAACGGAAAAGCCACCAGGATAAAACCCATCGAACGGCTGAACGCCAGGAGGTAGCCGATCAGCCAATGTGCATCGAAGGCTACCTGCATACAAACCCGCTTCCTTGGTGCTTGGCCATCTCAAAGAGAACTCACCAAAGAAGGGATCTCTCGATACATCTGAATGGTAAACCCATCGAGTTGAGAGAGCATCCAATGACCAGCAAGGAAGATGATGAGTGCAATCACGACAAGTTTGGGGAGAAAGCTCAAGGTCGCCTCTTGAATTTGGGTAAGCGTCTGGATAAAGGCCACAACGAGACCAATCGCTAGGGCTCCAGCCAATACCGGTCCGGCGAGCTTGGCGGCGAGATAGAGAGTTTGGCCAGCGATCTGGAGGACAGGTCCATCATTCATTGCCTACTCATTTCATACTCACTAGCAACGCGTGCACCACAAGTGTCCAACCATCGACCATGACAAAAAGTAACAGCTTGAAGGGAAGTGATACCAGCGTTGGTGGCAGCATCATCATCCCCAAACTCATCAGGATCGACGACACCACCAGATCGATCACGAGAAAGGGCAGAAAGATCACAAAGCCGATAATGAAGGCCGAATGCAACTCCGAGAGCAAGAAGGCGGGAATAACCGCATCCATCGAAACGCTCGTTGGTGCGACCGTGCCTTGATGATTCACCTTGGCAAAGAGCTCAAGCTCTTGGGTCCTGGTGTTGGAGAGCATCCACTCCTTGATCGGAGTCTGCGCCCGATCATAGGCTTGCACTGCGTTGATTTGTCCGTGCAGATAGGGCTGGACCGCCACATGATCGACGATCTTGATGGTCGGTGCCATGATGAAGATCGCAAGAAAGAGAGCGAGTCCCGCCAGCACCTGGTTTGGAGGTGTCGCGGTGAGCCCAAGTGCATTTCGCGTGATCGAGAGCACCACCACGATCTGGACGAATCCCGTCAACAGGATAAGGAGGGATGGCGCAACCGACAACAAGGTGAGGACCAAGATGATGATCAGTGACTCACTCGGCCCTGAGGCACCGTGCAAGCTGATATTCAGGCTCGGCAACTTCGTTGCCGGCCCGACGGCCCCAAGCAGTGCCGTCCCGAGAGTAGCAGAGCCCATTGATTAACTCTGTTGTCCGCCGAGTAGCCGGCGAATACCAGCCACTACGCTCTCCTTCTGCCGTCCATGCCAGATATCGCCATTCGTCCTGCCCCAGGTCGCCAGCAGTTCGCGCTCCGGATCTTCAATCATTGAAAGATCTAAGACTTCGACCGGCTCCTCAGGGGCGAGCTCCACGCCAAGCTCACCGAGAAGTTGAAGCTGTGTGCCGGAGACCCCAATGAGCAGGCGCTTCTCCCCTGCATCGAGGACAAATATGTTCGCCTTCTGACCAAGAGCGACCCGCTGGGTCACCTTCAGTGGTCCGTGCCCTCGTTCAGCACCCACCATCCCAATGCGTCGGCGTTTGGCAACCTTACCCATGCCAACGATGAGGGCAATGACGGCCCCGAGCGCCAGCAACGCGCTAGCAATCGACCCCATCAGCGCCCAGCCCTCAAGTTATCGACCTCTTCAGAGTTGACCACCTCGACGATGCGCACGCCGAACTCATCATCGACGACGACGACCTCACCATGGGCCACCAGAGTTCCGTTCACCAAGACATCGACTGGCGCATTTGCCGCACGATCGAGTTCGATGACGTCACCACTGGTGAGGTTCAAAAGTGCCTTAACCGACATCTTCGCCCGACCAAGCTCTACGGTCAACTCCATCTCGACGTTGCGAAGCACCGCAAGGTTATCGACCGTCACTGGCCGTTCTACCTCGGCTATCTCCTCATTCTCCATCCTTACTCCTCCTCACCCACGATGATTGCCGCGACACGGGAACCAGCCTGCCCCAGTACCGCCTTGTACAGTTCCACTCGGTCCACCACCACCGACATCGGACGACTCTTTCGGTGCCCAAGGCCGACCACGTCTCCTGGCTTGAGCCGAAGGAAGGCCTGCGACGAGATCGTCGTGGGGGTCAGACGGACCCGGGCAATGACCGGTACTTCTTGCAGCCGGCGTTCGAAGGCTGCCTGGAAGTCGGTGCCATTCTCCTGCATGACGACCGCTCGGGAGGAGATCGTCTCCACCACCGGACGCAACATCGAATAGGGCAAGATCATCGAGAGTTCACTCGCCTCGTCATCGCCAAGCGAGAAACGGAACTTCGCCCATACACACATCTCGCCAAGGGGTATGCCCTGGATGAACTCCAAGGAGGGTTCCGTGTGGATGCGATCGGGTACCACCGCAGTCTGGGTCGAGATCGCGGCTGCGACCTGGGTCACCATATCCTCAAAAAGTTTGGAGGCGAGGTTCTGTTCGAGATCAGTCAACTCACGCGACTCGATCGGTGGCGAGTCTCCTTCACCCCCAAGACGAAGGTCGATCAGCCGAAGGGCGACCGCTGCCGGCAGAAAAATCGTCGCTCGCGAAGCGAGCGGATGGAGTGCGAAGTTGATCACCAACCCTGAACCAGTCAGCTCTGAGAGGACGCTCTCCCATGACAACTGGTCGATTGCGTCGAGCTCGATCTTGACATTGCGGCGCAGGGCAGCCCCGAGCAAGGTTGCACTCGGCCGTGATGCGCTCTCTAACAGCAACTCCACGCCGCGCAGATGGGAACGTTCAAAACTTCTTGGTAGACGAAAGTCGACCGGTCGTATCGATCGTCGCTTCTGATCCTCTGTGGTCTCCCAGCTCATGGGTTCTTCATCGACCGTAGAACCCTCAACTGAAGAATTTCCTTCTTACTGCACGATGATTACTGCACGATGAAACTCGCAAAGAGGATGGACTGCACCGTATCCCACGGCTTTGGTCCAGTGTGTAGCACCGCATTGAAGGCATTGGTCAGGGTCACCGCAGCTTGTGTTCGACCAGAGGTCGGAAGTAATTCGCTATAACCCATGCCACCGAAGCTCAAGATCGCAGCGTTGTTCAGTTCTGGGAGATCTTTAACGATCTCGGCCTTCGTATCACCCGGCGCGAGTTCAAGGAGCATCTGCGCCTGGACGATGTGGCCATCGTCAAGGTTCGTGGTGATGACCGGCATCGTGTACGAGATGCTCGGCAATGTTACCGCCGTCTTTGCTCCCTTGGTAGCCTTTGTGGGCTTTTTCAGTACCAAGAAGTACGCCGCTACCGCCGCGAGCACCATCACCACGATGATGATGAGCAGCAACTTCTTCTTGCTTTTCTTCTTGGGCTGTTCCTCTGGGGTCGCCTCGACCGGCGCCATCCTGGTCGCCATTGTTGTGCCTCCTTACAGTCGGTTGTTGGTTTGCGAGTTAAGAATCACGACATCGACTCTTCGATTCAACGCCATGTTCGTCGGGTTTGAATTGGGTACAATTGGGTGGGTAGCACCAAAGCCAGTCGCCGAGAGTCGGCTCGCACCGATCCCGTCGGTACGCATGAGCTGTTCCAAGACCGTCACCGCTCGCACGGCTGAGAGTTCGAAGTTCGATGAAAAAGGCCCACCATAGATGGGTGCCGAGTCGGTATAGCCCTCCACATCGATATCGTTTGGCAGCGGTTGCACCACCTTGCCGATGATATTGACGACCTCACTACCTACTGGACCAAGTGCAGCAGAATCGGTGTTAAAAAAGACCTTATCTGAGAGCAGTCGAACAACCACTCCTCGTTTTTCAACCGCTACTTGGACATCGTTGGCGAGGTTCGCCTGTGCAAGAGCTGCATTGATCTCGGCTGCGAGCTGGCTATCTTGCTGGGAGACACTCGCGGGAGTGCCTGCCCCAGTTTGAGGTATTGAGATCTGTGGAGGTCCTGGTGTGACCCCGGGATGGGTGATGAGCGAGCGATGTTCCAAGAGACCGGTTCCCCCCTTCAGTGCAGATTGAAGTTGCATCTGCGAGAAGGTCTGCATTAAACCTGTCTTGAACTCATCAAACTTCTTCTGCGAGATACTGCTCATCGCGAACAACACGACAAAGAGCGCCAACAAAAGCGTGATCATATCTGCATAGGTGAGCAACCAGCGTTCCGAGTTCTCCGCCTCCGCTTCACCCTCCGCACGTTTTCCCATGCCTAGGCCGCCTTGCCCTTGCCCTGACTCTTGCCTTGCTTCGGGCTCTCCCCGGTTGCTCGATCCGCCGGAGCTAGATAGGTCATCAACTGTTGTTCCAGGAGGCGCGGCGAGGATCCGCTCTGGATGGCCAAGGCGCCATCGACAATGAGGAGCTTTGCCATGTGCTCCTGTTCGGCCAGATGGGCGAGCTTGTTCGAGATCGGCAGCCAGATCACGTTCGCCGTCATGACACCCCAAAGTGTGGCGGTGAAGGCCGCTGAGATCGCTGGACCTAAGGTGTTTGGCGATGAGAGATTCGCGAGCACATGGATCAGTCCCATCACGGTGCCGAGGATGCCAAGCGTCGGAGCAAAACCCGCCATATCCTTGAAGAACTTGGCACCAGCCTTATGTCGAGATCGCATTGCGTCGATATCGGCTTCGAGGATCTCTCGGATCTTCTCACCATCGACCCCGTCGATGATGAGCTGGATTCCGGTCTTCAAAAACGGATCGGTGAGATCCTTCGCCGCCGTCTCGAGAGCGAGTACTCCCTCACGCCGAGCCATCTCTGCGAACTTGACGAGCGTCTCGACGGTCTCTTCTGCCGTCAAGGACTTGGCAAGGATCGCTGACTTCAGTGCGCCAACGATCCTGCCAACTTCCTTGAAGCGGATACCAGCAAGGGAGACAAAAACCGTACCGCCGATCACCAAGAGCATCGCTGAGGGCGCGATCAACGATGCCGGATTGCCACCATCGAGTACCATCGCAACGATGACGGCGATGAGCGCGAATACGATCCCTATCGGGGTTGCAACATCCATGCCTACTCCAACTCACTTCCATGTAACACCATCAACGCTCGATGATCCTGACTCCCAAGCGCTGGATGAAGAATCCTCGCCTTGTAGTCGATCACGATCCCGACGATCGCTGACACCGACTCCTTGACGACAAAACACGCTCCTGTCGTGAGCGTGATCACCGTGTCCGGTGTCGCTTCGATCTTTTCAATCAGATCTGCGTTCAGAATAACTGTCGATCCTGACAGCCGAGTTACCTCGATCATCGTGCACCTCCCATGTGCTGTAAGGAGCATCGGCACAAACCGTGGCCACCTCAAGAGCAAATGGGTGCGAATTTTATGCCATCTGCACCAGGGATTGGAGTACCGAGGCCGTCGTTGAGACCACCTTGGTATTCGCCTGATAGGCGGTCTGTGCGAGCACGAGGTCGGTCAACTCATTGCCGAGGTTCACGTTCGACTCCTCCACCGAGCCGCCCACAAAGGTCCCCCGACCACCGGAACCCGCCGCTCCAAGTTGAGCAGCACCCGAGTTCAGGGTTGCCTGGTAGAGGAGGTTACCCTGCTTTGCAAGACCCTCGGGGTTCGTGAACAACGCACTCGCGATCTGGCCAAGAACCTGCTTCGTGCCGTTCGCATAGGTGCCCTGCACCGTTCCATCTGATCCGATGCTAAAGCCAGTCAAGGCACCAGAAGGGGCACCGTCTTGGTTGGTGACCGCCAAGGATGAGGAGTTCCCGGCGAATTGCGTAACCGCGTTAGTGGAACCAACGGCCGGAAAGTCGAGGTTCGCGGTGTAGCCAGTTGGCAAATTATAGGTTGCTGGAAATCCACCTACGGTAGCGGTCGTCAAATTGCTCGTGCTGCCGTTAATACTTGCGATCTGACCAGTAGTTTGGTCGAAGGTGATCGGAGTCCCTCCAGAGATAACCCCTGACGCCGACTGCGTTGCCGTCGTCCCGTCAATCGAGAGGTAGGTGGGGGTGGTGCTCGTCCCTGAGGGCGGCACTGACGCTGCAACCGTCCACGACCCTGGAGTTGTCGAACTCGGGACAAAGGTAAACGTGATTGGAATCGGATCACCCAGCGAATCATACGCGGTAGTCGTAACCGTCACTGGGTTCGTTGCACCAGCCTCCAAGTTGCCACCAAGCGTGATGTTTTGAGTGGCCTTTGGATTTGCTACCTGTCCTTGCGGAATCGTGATGCCGGTGAGCGGGCTATTCTGGTTGATCTGGCCGTTTGCTCCGGGTGCCCAACCCTGCACGATCGCACCGGTAGCGGTCACGAGTTGACCTGCGGCATCGAGCTGGAGCGCACCATCGGTGGTGTAGTAGTCCTGACCTCCTTGGGAGACCACAAGAAAACCATTACCTGAGATCGCGAGGTCCGTTGAGACCCCTGTCTGTTGCATCGTTCCTTGGGCAAAGTTGGTATTATTGCTGGCGACCCGCACGCCGGATCCCATCACAATCGGGTTGGTGCCACCCTGATTGCCAACGGCAGGGGCGCCCGCCCCTTGCGACTGCTGATAGAGCAGGTCAGCGAATTGGATGGAGGTGGATTGGTAACCAACGGTGTTCGAGTTGGCGATGTTGTTGGCGATGTTATCGAGCCACTGCTGATCGGCGTTAATACCAGTAATGGCTGCGGATAGGGACTTGGTCATGATTTCCTCCTCGGAAGATACAGATGAAAATTCATCAATTGCTCGTGCTGATTAAGAACTTGTAGTGATGAAGAACAGGTGGACGTCTGGCAGAGCGTGCACGTTGATCAGTTGCTCGTCCCTCCGATCGTCTTGCCAACGGCGGTCACTTCGGCACTCGGTATCGCCACCCCATCGATATTGAGATTGAGTGATCCGTTCGCCATCGCTACCCCCGAGACAACCCCACTGCCTTGGGTGCCACCCGCTGTCGTGTAGCTCACCGTCTGGCCGATCAGATTGGCGGCGTTGACCACTCCTTCCTGAGACTGGAGCGATTGCAGTTCGTTGCTGACGCTATCGAGGAGCTGGACCATCGACAGGCTGGAGGTCTGCTGCACCATCGCGCTCGGGTTCATCGGTGAGAGCGGATTCTGGTTCGTCAGCTCAGTGACCAGGAGTTGTAAAAACTCATTGGATGAGAGCGACGCAATCGAGTTATTTGAGGTGTTGGATGGACTGCTAGCAGTGCTGTTCGCCGCTCCCACCGCACTTGAAGCACCGACTGAACTAATAGGTAAGGTCATCGCCTTATCCTCCTTTCTTCCTTAGAGCCGTACGTCGACAAGCGAATGTGCAACCACAGCCGTAGGAGATCCAGACACGACACCTGCAATGGGCGTCGCGTCAAGCATCGGCACTCCATCGGATGGTGAGGATTCCGACGGCCGCCCTTGTCCTCCTGTTTGCTGACCACCAAATCCAAGATCACGCTGTAAGGCGTTGGTCAAATCACCGAGCTGCTGACTCACAATCCCTCTCGTCAGAGGATCAGCGACCTGGATGTGGACTTGAATCTCACCACCATTAGAGGTCACCTGTAGCTGGAGCTGTCCGAGTTCCTTTGGTTCCAGTGCGATAGTGATCGTCCTTGGAAGATTGCCCTCCCGAACCACCTGGGCCACGATAGTGCCGAGTTGTCCAAGTGGGGAGGACGCCATCGCTTCGCCAGTCGCTCCAGCCACTGGAACGGAAGGGGGCGAGGCCATATCGAGACGCTGTAGTGGACTCGATCCATTCATCTCGACGAGTGGGCCTACCGGTGCCGGTTGGTGCGGCACGCGCGATTGTCCGACAAAGAGTTGGGCTCCATTGTACACACCAGCGCCCGCCTTTGTACGCACCACCTGATTTGATGGATCAGATGGTGGTGGCGACGAAGAAATGTGTGATCGTGGTGATCCTTCGATGATGAGAGGGGCGCGACTGATACTGACAGATGATGAGCGTGGCGCGAGTGGAGCTGTTAAAGTGCCAATGTCCTCTCCTCCTTGGCTCGGCAGGCTCCCTGAAGAGACCGCACCGATCTGGCGATCCTTACCAAGGGGAACCTCGGGTGCCCCAGCCTCGCTCGTCGAGGACGCTGTAGTGATCGACTTCGTTGGTGGGATGGCAGCCTGGGCTTGAGCCCCAGCCTCCCCCTGCGTCGCAATCCGAGTTTGCGCTGGTGCATTCTCTGCAGTACGCACCATTGGAGCGCCTGCGGTTGCCGGGGGGGTGGTGATGAGTTCGATAGCGTCGCTCCTCGTCGCAAGGACCACCGATCCATCCGCAGATTGTGCAGATGTCTTGGTGTCATGACCGGACCGGGCGATCGTCGAAGGAATCGGCGACGCAAGGGTCGTGGTCATAGGGACAGGCGACGTAAGGGTCGTGGTCACAGGGATAGGCGACGTTGGCCGATGCCTATTGACCACAGGTCGCTCCAATCTGGCTTGTACCTCCGCAAAGGTCGGCTGAGCGTGCGTTTTGGCACCATCAGCCTCAGAGCGCTCCTTGGAACTCGCTTGGGTTTTTGACTTGGCTTGCGACTTTGGCGATTCTTGGGGCAGTACCTCGAGGAGCGGAGTGGTTGTTGACTTAGCTATTGGCGACATTTTGGCCTCCCATGAGTCTCATGACCTCGGTCACGTAATTTTGCGTCTGGGCATATGG
Source organism: Ferrimicrobium sp. (assembly GCF_027319265.1). Classification (NCBI taxonomy): domain Bacteria; kingdom Bacillati; phylum Actinomycetota; class Acidimicrobiia; order Acidimicrobiales; family Acidimicrobiaceae; genus Ferrimicrobium; species Ferrimicrobium sp. The sequence continues at coordinate 20,903 of NZ_DAHVNP010000032.1, forward strand.
CGGTATCCCCCCGTACTGCTCCACCGCCCCGTCACCTGCGTTGTAGGCGGCTAAAGCGAGTGGCACTGATCCAAACTTGGTTAATTTTTGAGAAAGCAGTTCAGCAGCTCCATAGATCGCCTGGGTAGGGTTCATTGGATTGACACCCAGCGAAGCGGCCGTTTGCGGCATAATCTGCATGAGTCCTTCCGCACCCGCCGAGGAGACTGCAGATGGATTCATCCCAGACTCCGCCGTTGCGACCGAAGTCAACAGGTTGGGTGGCAGATTGTAGGCCTGGGTCGCAGCCGCAAAGACGGAGGATAGGTCTGATGGTACGCTCGCCTGCGGGCTGTTCATGACCGGCGCGACACTGCGAATCTCGGTAGGATCTCCCACCGGTTGGATCTGCACAGTCTGTCCCGTCTCAGGCGCATCGACCATATACCCGTTGCCGAGATAGATTCCCACGTGGTAGGCAGGGTTCCCGTAGAAGACAAGATCACCAGGTCGTGCCTGAGCCAATGAGGCGACTTGGGTCCCCACCTGTTCTTGTTGGTCAGCGACTCGTGGCAGATCAATACCAGCCTGGCCGTAGGCCCACTGCACCAGTCCAGAGCAGTCGAACCCAGCCGACGGTGATGAACCACCCCATACATAGGGTACACCGATCTCATTCAAGGCATTGGCGACCGCTTGGTTCACCGGAGAAGAGCTCTGACCAGCGGTTTGTGCAGGACTCGTCGCTGGTGATGCTCCGAACGCTGCCGACGCCGTCAACGCTGGCGTGCTCATCAAACCGGTGCCAATCACTGTGGCTCCCGTCCCACCCGCCGTTGTGCCAAGGCCTCCACTCGTCATCCCTGCAGCCAAGGATGTTCCAGTGTTGGTCACGGCCGAGGAATCAGCGGCTGACGAGGTACTTGTGGCCGCTGTCGGATCGAGAATCGACCCAATCGTCGACTGCACTTGATTGAGGGTTTGGAGAAACTCACCCGGCCCACTCGCCGAGGTAGCCTGATTGGCCAGTTGGCCAAAGGCATTAGAAAGATCGGTGAGCGCTGGAAGGGTTGCGGGGATGGCGTTCATCACTCACTCCTTAGTTGACGATCAAAAATTTGGCGGGCTACAAAGAAATCAAGAACTTCAACGAGCTCACGTCGGGCGCGTTGGCGCTCAAGTTCACCAACGGTGACGGTACGCAGGTCCTCAAGCGTTCTGCGCTTGGCATCGATGGCGACCAGGACCCGCTCCTGCACCGCTATGGTCTGCGCTGCCGCTAAGGCGCGTTCTCCATGCTGGGCAGCTAAGGAGAGATGCTCTGGTCCAAGGGTCCCAAAATCGCTACGAGCCTCGACGACCGCGAGATGGTCGTCTACCTTGTCAAGTTCTGCACCACGTCGTTCAACAGCCTCTCGCAGCTCGCGAAGGTGACCCCAACGCTCAATCTCTTGCATACGGAGCAATAGCGTCAACGCTCGTCGGCGACCAGCCAGGTTCACTGCGCCACCCCGAGTGCTTGAGACAACCGTGACCATGTCGCAGACGCCGGGGTCAAGTCCATCAGATCCTGCGCAAAAAGCTGCGTCAAGCGAGGGACAGTAGCAAGTGCTCGATCGACGTTAGGATTCGAGCCAGCGACGTAGGCACCAAGATCGATCAGGTCGCGCACCTGATCGAGCTCTGCGTAGAGTCGTCGAGCCTCATGGGCTAATGCACGCTGGGAGTCATCAAGGATCGCGGTCTCAAGGCGCGAGATCGACTCCAGCACCGACACCGCTGGATAGAGGCCACGCTGGGCCTGGCTCCGACTGAGGACGATGTGACCATCGAGCACTGAACGTGCGGAGTCCGCGATTGGATCATTCAAGTCGTCCCCATCGACGAGGACCGAATATATGCCGGTGATGCTTCCGCGGCTCGAGGTGCCGGCTCGCTCCAACAGTCGTGCCATCAACGCAAAGACCGAGGGCGGATAACCGCGCACGCTCGGCGGCTCGCCGGCCGAGAGCCCAATCTCACGCTGTGCCAAACCGAGTCGAGTCAGTGAGTCCATCACGAGCAGTACGCGCTTTCCCTGATCACGGAACCACTCGGCGACTCTTGTCGCCGCCAGTGCCGCACGCACACGCAACAAGGGTGGTGCATCAGAGGTGGCCACGACGATCGCCGCCTTGGCCAAGCCTTCGGGGCCGAGATCATGTTCCAGAAACTCCTTGACCTCACGCCCACGCTCCCCAACGAGTGCCAACACGATCACGTCGACATCGGCACCACGAATCATCATCGACAGCAGTGAAGACTTCCCAACTCCAGCACCAGCAAAGACACCGAGCCGCTGGCCGATCCCACACGGGACCAGGGTGTCGATGACCCGTATCCCAAGCGAGAGTTGCTCGTCGATGAGGGTACGATCCATTGGCGAAGGTGCCCTGCCATCGATCACCACTAAATCCTCTGGTGTGAGCTGTCCGAGTTGGTCGATCGGTCGCCCCTCTGAGTCCAAGACTCTTCCAAGGAGGGCCGGCCCAACCGGAAAGAGTGGTGGTCGCTTCAGTGACCAGGCAGGATTACCGTAGCGCACACCGGTCATCTCCTTGAACGGCATGCAGATGAGCCGCTGGTTATCGAGGCCGACAACCTCGGCGATGAGCGTCTTCGCCCCTCCTAGATCCACCACGACCGCATCGCCGATCCCTGCTTCGACCCCTTCCACCTCGAGGTGCATCCCAACCAAACGGCAGACGCGCCCACGCGGCGTTGGTTCGACAACGGACAACAGTCGCTCCCGCATCAGATCAGGTATCATGGTGCCAACTCCCCAGCTCATTCACGACCCGTTCAAAGGCTGTAGTGATACGAGCGTCAAGGACGCGGGCGCCCGACTCGATGACGAGGTCATGGATGCCGAATCCTTCGCCGACGACCGCCATCGCCTCAAAACCTTGGTCGAGCAACTTCGGAAGCACAGCGGCGCTGACGGCCTCCACATTGTCTGCGGCAACCCGTACTAAAAATGCCTCCTGGGCAGCCGCCGATTCCGCAGTCTCATCTACGATCTTTTGGATACGATCGATCGGATCTGCGATCTCGGTGCGCAGGATGCGTTGGGTAAGTTCAAGAGCGAAACGAATGATATCGGCGAGCTCCAACGAAAACTGCTGAGCTCGAGCCTGGTGGAGTCCACGGATCGCTGCATCGAGGAGTTCATTATCCCTGCGATAGCGTTCCAACTCCTCTTTGAGCTCGCGATCGAGGATACCTCTGGCGTGCTCGATGCCTGCCGCAAAACCCTCGCTGCGGGCGAGTTCGAGCTCCTCGCGCCACTGGCTCGTCGACCGTGCCACCGTCGAGTTTCCGAGTCCAATATCCTCTAAGACAGAGTCGACTGAGGGTAGATCGAGACGGATGACATCGTTTGGATTTGATCGCGGATCCATCTAGTTCACCAGCTCCTCATCGGAACGGGCGATCATGATCTCGCCAGCGGCTTCAAGCTCGCGAACTGAACGCACGATAGATGCCTGAGCTGCCTCGACTGTGGAGAGACGAACGGGGCCAAGGATCTCAATCTCCTCCTCAAGGTCTAGCGCAGCACGCTCGGAGATGTTGCCCATCACCTTCGCGACCGAGGAGGATGATACACCCTTCAAGGCAACCGCCAGGTCCTTCGGACTCACTTGCCGCAAGACACGCTGAAGAGTGCGATCATCGAGGGCGAGCACGTCTTCAAAGACAAACATCTGCTCCCGAATTCGATCTGCCAGTTCAGGATCGACAGCATCCAGATCAGAGAGGATGCGCCGCTCGGTGGTCTGATCGATATTGTTGAGGATCTCAACGACGGAACTGAGTCCACTGTGCATCGCCACTGGGCCAGCCTTCGTCAGTCCAGCGAGCTTGCGCTGCAAGATGACCGCGGTCTGTTCCACAATCACCGGATCGACCCGGTTGAGGAGGGCGATACGTCGGGTTACGTCAGCGCGCATCTCATCGGGCATCGCGCCCATGACCTCTGCGGCCATCGTTGAGTGCACATGCGAGAGTATCAATGCCACGGCCTGGGGGTGTTCCCCCTGCAAGAAGGAGGCGAGTTGGAAGGACTCGACATGCGAGAGAAAGGAGAGCGGATTCTCAATCGAACGCCCAGAGAACTGGGCGAGGACCTCGTCGGCCTCGTTCTTACCAAGGCGAGCCGAGAGGATCTCACGTGCGGCGTCCATCCCACCTTGGCCCACGGTCTTGACCGCGATCACCGACTCGACGAACTCCTCCATCAGCTCAGTGATGGTCTCCTTCTCAAGACTTGGTAGCTTGGCGATCTCAAGAGTGAGGGCTACCGCCTCGGTCTCGCTCATCGAACGCAGCACCCGGGCGGCGAGTTCGGTGCCGAGCTGTACTAAGACGGCAGCCGACTTCTGCATGCCAGAGAGGTCCTTGACCTGGGTCATCTATCTGTTACCCCGTGATCCCATCCAGATGCGGAGCAGCTTGGCGACATCGTCTGGTTGCTTATCGATATAATCGAGTACGTCATCGGCGACGATCGGCTGCGCCATCGGCATTGAGAGAGCGGGCATGAGTTGGGTGACATCGCCAGGTCCAGGACCCAACGCCATAGTCGGAGCCGCTGCGTCCAAGAAGAGAGGTTCGATCTCGGTGCGTGCCGAGGATCGCGCCATCAACAGGATCGCCCCCACGACTCCGAGCACCAGCAACAGTATTTTGCCCAATGAGAAGATCGAACCCAGTGGGCTCGCGGCCGCGGGTGCCGCCGTGGTTTGGGTCGCAAACGGAAGGGCAACCACGCTCAGGGTGTCTCCGCGCTTGGCGACAATCCCCGCAGCCGCCGCGACCATGTTCTTGATCTTGGCAAGTGAGTAGCCACCCTTGAGCTTTGAATTCACCGCAACCGCTACCGAGAGGCGCTGCACCTGGCCAGGGGCTTGCACGGTTGTCTGGTCAATCTGACCGACCGCGTAGCTGTTATTCGTCGAGTTTTGCTTGTAGTTGCTGTTGGTGCCGTTGCCGGGGGCCGGGGTAACCGCGCCAAGGGTTCCTCCAGCGACCGTGCCCGCACCCGTAAAGGTCTGCGTCTGGGTATTAGATTGGGTGAGCGCAGATTGGGCCTTCCCCTTGACCGTTGGCACCTGTTGCGACTTGGTCGTCACCTGGTTGTAGTCGAGGGTGGCGGCCACTCGAACGTTGGCTTGGTTGGGACCGAGCACCGAGTCAAGCATCGACTGCAGCGACGTTTCAAGGGTGTTGTCATAGGCCTGGGTGGCAGAACTTGTCCCTGTTCCGGTCACTCCTTGGCCAGGTGCCGCCAGGACGTCGCCGTTCTGATCGACGACGGTCACCCCATTGGCGTTCATATTGGGGATCGCCGAGGCGACGAGGTGCACGATCGCCTGGACTTGGGTCGAGGAGAGGGTGACGCCGTTGTCAAGCGTGACGATCACCGACGCCGTGGGCGTCTGGTTTCCTCCGACCGCAAAGACATCGGTGGGAGGCAAAGCCAAGTTAACCTGTGCAGCCTGCACGCCATTGATGGCCTCGATCGTCTGCTCAAGCTGGCCCTGGAGGGCCTCCTGATAGTCAGCCTGTTGGGTGATCTGCGAGGTGGTGATACCGACACTTGACAACAAGGAGAGACCCACCGTGGAGTTGGCCGGCAGTCCGGCCTGCGCCATCGCGATGCGCTCCTGATCGACCATGTTTTGTGGCACCTCAATCACCGACCCCGAATCCTCGAGCTGATACGGAACCCCGGCGCTCGTGAGTTTTGAGGTGATCGATCCTGCATCCGAGGCTGACAGGTTCGTAAACAACACTCCATAGGTCGGCTTGGAGGTCATCGACGCAACCACAAAGACGATGGCCACCACGATCGCGAGGCCAACCAAGACGACTGCCTTCTGACCGGTGGTGAAGCCGTCTGCAAACTTCTTAAGACTCTTCGTCACATTCGACAAGGTATCCGTCGATGCCATTCCTACTCCCTACCCAAAATTCAATTGATGGAAATGAACCATTGCACTGTGTCGATCTAGCACTGTGTCGATCTAGCACTGTGTCGCGCTAGAACTGCGTCGACATCACTTGATTGATGGCACTCACGGCACCGTTGCGTAGCGCTACCACTAACTGCGTCGCAAGCAAAGATTCGTTGGAAGCCACCATGGCATCGCTGAGATTCGCCTGACCAGCAGCTACCTGCTGCGCCTGCGTCGCCGCCGTTGCTTGCGTACCTTGCAGTGAATCGATGGCGTTGCCGAGAATCTGACCAAAGGAGCTCGAGCTTGCACTCGGTGCGCTGGAACCAATCGGCGGCAGGTTTGCGCCAAGACTTGAAGTGATAGCACCGATCGCGGGCACCATTAGCTCACGATCCCGAGGACTGACAGATAGGCAGCTTTTGCCTGGCTGATGACCGATGCGTTCGCCTCGTAGCTATATTGAGCGGTGACGAGATCCCCAAGTTGGGTACCGAGGTTGATCCCTGGCTCCTTGACCATACCCTGTTTGTTCGCCAGCGTGGAACTTGGATCATAGGTCAATTCACCGTTGGGTTTTGGAGTAACGATGGAACTCACCTGCACGCCATCACCAAGTGCGTAGTTGGTAAAATTAGGGATACCTGAAGAGTTGACTGACGGCTTTGGAGCGACCAGCACCTCTTGCTCTTGGTATTGTGGTTGATTGACTCCTGCGATATCATTCGCATTCGCGATGTTAGAACCGATCGAATTGAGCCAAGTTTGCTCAACGTTCACGCCAGTTCCTGCGATATTGATTGCACCGAACAGCGACATCAGAATTGACCTCCCATTGCTCCTGAGAGGACCTGGAATTGTGTGGTGAGTTGATCGGAGACGGCTTGGTACGCCAGCGCATTGTTCTGTAACCGAACCAACTGGTTGCCCATAGAGACATTGTTGCCATCAAGTGATTCCGCGTTTGTCGACGGGGTCAGTGTTGCTGCTGCAGTCCCCCCATTGGCCAGCGCATTCGAGAGCGAAGACTGGAAGGAGACGTTGGTCGCTTGGAACCCTGGCGTATTGACATTAGCCATATTGTTCGCAATCGCATGCTGTTGCGATGTCAATCCATCAAGAGCAAACTGGAGAGCCTGAATCGAGGTAGAACCCACGGTAGCGCCCTTTCAAAGAAAAGCTATCCGTAGCCCACTGCCGAGCGATCCGTGCCCGTAGGAATAGCTTCGGTTCACCCATCGACCCACTTAAATAACTTTTGTAGATGGGTGCCATTGCATCACATTCACCGCCGGCAAGCAACCGAGTAGAAGCAAAAGGGTCGAATGGCCGCACTGGAACAAAGCTATCAAGGCAGCTTGATACGCGTTCTGAAGTAGTGGGACGAAATCACTGGCGAAGATAAGGAAAATCCGTAAGCAGGATGAAGGATTTCAAGCGAGTAATTAAGTGGTGGTGACCGCTCCTTCGAGCGAAGAGAAGTACTGCCAAGAGCGAACGGACTAGGCGTACCGAAGACGACACCAGTTAGGCGAGTACGTCGATCAGTACAATCCGCTCGGGGTCCTTCATGCGAGAGTATCGCAACACCGTTGAAAATGCGTCCATGCGTGAACGCAACTCCTCACTCAACTCCTGCGTACGAAGAACAAGCGACTCCGAACGATCCCGCAAGACCCGAGGCAGATGGACACTTGGCTGCTCATAGCAGAAGCTCGTCGTCACCACCCTGCCGGTGGCGAGGGAGTCCGCAACGGCGTTCAGATGCTCCTCGTACGCATCAAGATAGGCGAGCCACTCATCCATCCGCGTTCACCAACACCGCTGCCTGACGCCAAGCATTCATCAGTGGGCGAAGCACCGCCTCAGCCTCCGCGAGCAACTCGCGCTCCTTGGCGAGGTTCGAGCGAACGAGACGATCGAGCGAGTACTCATACAGTCGCCGAATATCACTCGCACCATCCCACACTTCGACCTGCAGGCAGTCGCGGAGTAAGGCCACAACCGCCTGTGCATTCTTGAGTCCACAGTGGATCTCATGGAGATCATTCTTCTCGTAACCGCTTAGTGCGCGGGCGAGAGAGGCATCTAACTGGTCGATTACCATCAACAAACGCGCAGATGGCGAGGCTGTCTGTACAGCGTTGATCATATAGCTGCGTCTACCCGAATAGACCATGGGACATCCTTTCTACAGCAACTGGGCAGTCTGGGCAACAGCACCGCTTCGACAGGTCTTCCGTGGACCAGTCCACTCGTGATCTCGACGAGATCGGGCGCGGACGCTTCCCACCATGGCTCTCCTATCGGCACGGAATAAGCTCTTCCTTACTATAAATTCAGGCCATGTCGGTGAATTTGGGAACACTTCAGTGGATTGACCCCAGTGACTTCAGTGTCTCGTTTCTTGAGTAGGTTCACCTTTTAACCTCGCCACACTCGCCCATCCCCACGAGAACCCCTATGAATGACCACGGGATTACGTTCCACAACATCACGCACAGACTTTCCCAGATCTCAGTCCTAGTCCCTCAAGGAGTTGGTCGAGGCGTCAAATACTCGAGCCACCTTATAAAGCTAACCTCCAACTGTGTCGACACTGAAGTGTCCTGTAGTCCCTCAAGTTTGAGAAAGAAGCTACGCTTATGCCTGCCTCCCCTGTCGTTGTGGTAGCCATCCTGGCCGACGAAAGTACTCGCAAGGCGACAAAACGCTATTTGAACGAGGTCACTCCTGCAAGCTTTCCAGTAGTCTGTCTCCTCGAAGGTGGCGAACTCGACCCTAGGGATCGGACAAAGATCGAAAGTGCCGAACACGCGGCGATCCTCACGCCCGACTCCTCCCTCCCTAGTGGCTGGATCGATGAATTGATGTGGGTAGCACGCCAGCACCCTGATCACGTTGTTGTCCCTGGTTCTCCAAATGTGCTAGGCCCACAACGCTTCATCCTGGAAGAGGGCCAATCGGTCGCACGACAGGGAGACCAAACCGTTTACGCCCGTGAACATCGCAAGGCGTTCTCTCGCATCGTAGAGCAGATTCAGTTCGCAACCGACCTTGTGGCTATGGCACCAGGGCCTTGGGTTGGGGAGGTTCTGCGGTCATCTCCTGGAACCTGCTTCGATGTCTTCAAAAGGCTATACAAGGACCGCCCCCTGTTGCTTGCTCAAGGTGCAGCGGTATTTTCATCAGTAGTCAAACAACGCCTGATCCCTGGCGCTAAGAGAACGGCCCCTCTGGTCTCATTATGCATGATCATCAAAGACGAAGAGGGGTATCTTGGTGATGCCCTGGACTCGGTAGAGGGGTTGGCTGATGAGATTATCGTCTACGATACCGGATCCAGCGATCGCAGCATTGAGATTGCCGAGAACTACGGCGCCAAAGTAATCCTTGGCCAATGGCGAGATGACTTCGCATGGGCAAGGAACCAAACCCTAGATCATGCGAATGGTCAGTGGATTCTCTGGATCGATGCCGATGAACGCGTGCGAGGTGACATAGACGCACTTCGGCTTCGCCTCGAGGACCCCTTCGCTCCCTATGAGTCCTATTCGATCCGCATCCAAAATGCAACAGGGGCAGGGCTAACCAGTATGGAGCACTTTGCTAACCGTATCTTCCGAAGAAAGGACTGCTACTGGCGAGGAGCAATCCACGAGACTGTATGGTATCGAGACAACCGTCGAACGAACTATACCATCAGAGCACCAGAACTGTATTTGGAGCACCTTGGGTATCTCGATGCTTCGCTTGCCGGTCGCAACAAGGCAGACCGCAACATCAGCGTTTCCGATCAGAATGAGTCCGCAGACTCTCTCGAAGAAGTTGCCCTCCATAAAGCTCGTTCCCTCACGATGGGAGGTCGTTTCGATGAAGCGATTGAGCTGCTTGAAACCAAGGTTCTCGGTCGCGACTCCCCTGCCATGCACCGAATCGCGCTTTTGATGCTTGGGGTCTGGTATCGGGTGGTCGGACGCTATGACGATGCGAAAGCCATTCTTGCTCAATATGGTGATGCCGAAATAGATCCAGCCTTTGCCGAGGCCGAGTATGCACAGCTTGCCTTTGTCCAGGGGGACTTTGACGAGGTGCTACGTCATGTGAATCAAGTCACACACTTCGTTGCTGATCGCGATGGCTTAACCGTCTCCCCCGATAATCTTGCTGGCCTCAAGGCACGGGCACTGGCACAGCTTGGCCGGCACGAGGAAGCAGCACAGACAATTCTTGGAGCTCTACAGCGAGGAGTGTTAGAGGTTCATCTTGGAGAACTCATCGACTGGATGGACCAAGGTGGCGTACCGATGTCGGAACTGGCGAAGGCTATCCCTGATAGTAAGAAGACGCTAGTGCTTGCCCAGCTCCTACAGATCGATCCAGTAGTCGCGGATCAGGTATTAGTGGAGCTCCATGATGCAAACCCCACGGACCTTGCGATTCTGGCGACCGCCTCGCTCGTTGCGAAGCAGCTTGACTCGCAACGTCAGACCTCTTGGCGAGCGACACTGGCTAAAGCGGGTCTGGTGAACGCTTAGGAATCCGAGGGGCGATTGGACTCCTCGATTGCTCGGAGTGCATCCTCGAGATCGCTCCAAGCTTGAAGCTCAGAGAGAATCTCCTCGTCTGGAGCATGGGCAATGTCTGTGAGCCGATGCCAACCAACCCCAGCTTGCGTCCGTGACATCGCTAGTAGGTCTTGTTGAATCTCCTGTGCTAGCGCCTGTATGCAATGAATCTCCAATAACTCTACATCCTTGAACCGTGCACCACACTTACAAACACAGGTCGTGTAGGTGCCCGGATCCGCTTGATGCCCTGTCGCTACATGATCTAGCTTATGCTCACGCTCCACGAGACAACACCTCTCCAAGTTGGCGAAGCGAATGGCCCCAATCGCCAAGACGATACTCATCTCCAAATGGGTTGTTCGGGCGATCAAGTGGCCTTGGAAAGAGGTGCTGGCAATCAGTGAACTCCCAGTCTGCTTTGCGTACCAAGGTGACTTCGAGCACGTCATAACCCATTACTCCATCAGCGAGTGCTCGAGCTCCATAGTTATTGGCATGGACATGGACGATCTGGTGGGTGCCAAACAGGACTTCTAGAGAACGATAGACCCGCGCTTGGAACGCATGATCCTCCACAATGCGTAAGAGGTGATGTAACTCCATGACGATTTGGCTAAACGGTGCGAGGTCGTGGGGTCTAAGTTGCGGCAGTATGTCCCACTCCCCTCCCTCGATGTCGATGTTAAGAATGAGATCATCTCGGGTCTCATTGTGGTGGGTCGCAAGCGCATCTCCAAGACTGATCATGGTCTCGCTGGTCTTAGCGCCAAGTCCTAAACGATAAAAAACTGTCTCGCCTTCAACAGGAGGTGGCGCATCGATCGTATGGTCATATTGATAGACACGATTGTTCCTCATAGCCATCGCCTGATCCCACGTAACCTCTTGTCCAATGCCAAAGTTGTAGGCAATGGTGTTGGCGAGACCACGGTCAACCATCACGTAGCCTCCGTCGTTGGCTCCACCGACCCTGATGAACTCAGCACCATAAGGAGTCATGGGGGTAAGAAGGTTCTGAAGTTCCAATAGGGCACCTATATCCGTTGGCGCGAGAAACCGTGGACCCTGTTGGGCAACAAACGAAAGGTAAGCGATCTGTTCCTCGAGGGTTGCTTGACGCTCACGCAAGTGATTGAGAACAGCGGCGACTTGGGCATCCATCATCTAACTCCTTAACTGGGTTACTGAGAACATCTTTATAACGACTCTGTGCTCTTGGCCTCTAGAAGAGCGCCCGTATCGATATCGATCCAACGGTCAAAAAACAGCGTGTCAGCATAACTGGTACCAAAGACGCGATCAAGGGCAAGGAGGAGTGCAAGTCGAGGAGTTGTGACACCCTTCTCTGCTCTGGCAAGTGCTGCTACTGAAAACCGAGTCACCTTCGCCAATTGGCGTAGGCTCATCCCTCGTTCCTCTCGTGGCCTGCGTAACGATTCACCAAGGGATTCAGACCAAGCGATGCGAGGGTAATGACGTTGGTAGAAGTCGGTAACCACGAGCTGGTCGCCTCGTTTGATGGCGATCCGAGATGATGGTTTGAAATCCGAGCGCAAGTTAGATCCTAACAGCGTATCAAGAACCTTCATCTGTTGATAGGTTGGATGAGCAGCACAACGTTCCCATGTCCATATCGTGTAGGAGCCTACCCCGCACCTCTTTGCCACCGTATTAACTTGCATCCCGATTTTGATTCTCGCATGCTTCAAGGATGTGGCATGTCGTGCGGTCCAACAAGGCTGTTTAGCCTTTTTGCGGAGAGGCTTGTTATGATAATTGGAGGAGTCGCGTTGCGCTGGCCTCTGACGATCCACAAAGAGATCTTTTAACTTCAACGTCCAGTCATCAAGATAATACTGGTGGCTAAAGTCGCTCCCGGGTAGCTGATCGATTGAGCGCAGAAACCGTAGCGATGGCTTTGCTGTAGCGTTCTCTACCTCGACTAGCCATGCATAGGAACATCCCAGTATCCCGCTTAATTTGAGTACAGAGTACCCGTAAGCCTCACGCTCCCTCCGAATTACTTGCCCCTTGTCTCGGTTCCACACATTCTCATTGAACCGCTGGTAAAATTCAGTGGCCTCTTCGTATGCAGCCTGCGTGGAGCAAATTGGTACATCGGGCAAAAAATGTTCGTGGAACCTGGTGCCGAGTAGTTCGTCAAGACTTACAAGGTACCCATAGGTTGGAGAGGATTGATAGCATGTCTCCCATGTCGAGAGCATCACCAAGGAGATGCCCAATTCGGATGCAAGATGGCGTGAGGACACATCAAGTGCTAAGCGTGCGAACCGTAAGCTAGCGCCATAAATGGCTCCCCACTCCTGAGAAGGAGGTGCGTCTTGTCGTTCTCCACGCTTCTCTCTGTCCCGTTTGCGTTGCTCTCTAGCGGCCGGATCAAGCGTAAACCGGGCATCAGGTGCGAGTTGGGCGTGGAAGGAGGATTCCAAAATCTCGTCAATACTAGTCAGTATCTGCATAGTGGGAAACTGAATTCCATTCTCGATGGCACAAACCTTCCAAGAGAGTACCGAGGTTAGAGGCCAGGCCTGTCTGTGAGTAGCCCTTTGACTTACGGAGGGACCTTAGTGCTTGTGCGTACTCAAACGTCCAAGGCACTCTTGCCTCTTGGACTTTGCTCGTGTTCGATAGGGTCCGTTTGCGTGGTCTAGCTACGGATTCGGGTTGTCGAGTTGTCGCAGTCATGTTTGTGGCTCCGCTCCAACACTAGTAAGCACGTCACCGGAATGCTCGCCTCTGTGCCCTATGCGTATTTGCTGACGATACCTAGCGTCCTTCCATAGGTCGAGACGTGCCTTTACTTGGGGCTCAAGGCTTTCGTGTAGAGAGACCGCATTCGTGGGCAACTCACCAGGATAGAGCTCAAGCAGTGCTTGTGCACCATAGAGGTCCTGGTGATCCAATAGCAACGCAATGGTGTTGGAGAGGTCGTCGATCCCCCACTCAGTGAGGGTCCGAGCAACTTGGAGTTCAGTCGCATTGAAGTGATCGAGCTCAACATCACCAGTGAAGGCCCCTGCAATCGCTCGTTCCGCAATACGTGCGCTCTGGCTCCAAGAGAAGGTAGTGCTTGTTGCCAGTCCCGATTGGATTCGTTGCTCATGAACCGAGTCATCAACAAGAGCTAGACGGATTCCCTGAGTAAGGTCTTCGACAGAGACCTCTAACCAATGGTACCTCCCGCCAATTGGACCATAATTATCAACAGCTGGCTGATCGCTAATGGCGACAGAGGCTTTAACCAGAATGGCATTGGTGTCGTTTGCATAGTCATCGGCGGCACCTCCTCGAGTCAGCACTACAGCCGTGCCGAGACTCATCGCTTCGAGTCCACCAAGATAGAAACCTTCTGCTCGATAGGGATGCACAAGCGCCTGCGACTCTGCAACAAGCAGATCGAGGTCGTCCCGGCTGAGGCTCTCGCGAAGCACTTGGGTAATCTCACCCACGCGGGGGTACAGCTTTACTAAGTCATCAACAAGTGACTGACCTTGATAGAAGGAATTGTTGCCAGATTCTTTAATAACGACTGAGACCCCGCTGAGCTCGTCATCGTCAAGGGCATCAAGAGCCCGAATGAAGAGATCTATGCCTTTGCGCCAAATTCCACCGCCGAGGAAAAGCAGCTGATTGGGCTTCTTGACGGGGAACTTGATCGAAGGCGGTCGCACTCCCAGTGGCACGATTCTGACCTTTTGGGGATCCGCTCCGGCCTCGACCCAACAGGACTTGACAAAGTTTGTATGCACCCACACTTGATCGACGTTATCCAGGGCCTTGACCCACTCAAGAGGTACACCACCGAACTCCCAGGGTTGGATCACAATGAAGATCCGCGAGTTTGGTCGTTCCCAATTGGGTGGCCAGAACTGGCGAATACACACGTCTGCACCATCACTTGAGCCGAGTGGGAAGGGCTCAAGTCCGAGTCGCGCACATCCAATCTCTACTTGTTCTGGGTCTTCATCCCATGAATTGAGTGCAACGAGATGGCCACGGCTCCGAAGCGCATCTGCAAGGTTGAGATTAACGATGCCATAGCTGTTGTCAAAACGAGTATTGCCTTCAAAAACGATTCTCATAGGACTCCTGTGGTGCGCATACTACCAAAAGCATCGGAGAAACTCATGTCTTCTTAATGTTGGATTCAGACCTTGATGAGGCTTTCAACCCTCTCTGGACAATTTTCCTATCAAGCTCTGCGCCTCGTGTGTCGAAGATCTTAGGGATACCAGGTAGATCCTGGTGTTACGTATATGAATACGAGGGAATTCAAGGAGGATTCATGTCCCTATCGGTTAATACAAACATCTCGGCCATTGAGGCGTACAATAACTTGAACGCCACTAACAACGCGATGCAAACGTCCATCAACCAGCTGTCTTCAGGCTTGAAGATCCAAAACGCCTCCCAAGGTGCTGCGGACTACGTGATCTCACAGGGTCTACAGACTCAGGCGAATGGTCTGGGTGTTGCTATCAACAACGGTCAGGATGCCACCTCGGTACTCCAGATCGCCACGGGTGCCATGAACCAGCAGATCTCGATCTTGCAGACCATGAACCAGTTGGCAACCCAAGCTGCGAACGCTGGCGCGAACAACACCACGTCGAACAACGCCGACCAACAAGAGTTTGCGGCTCTACAGAACCAGCTGGATCAGATCGCGAACTCAACACAGTTCGGCTCCACTCAGTTGCTCAACGGGACCTATACCGGACAGTCATTCCAGATTGGTGCTTACGCCGCATCAGTAGACCAGGTAGTGGTGAGCATCGGTAATCTTGGATCAGCTTCGCTTGGTGTCAGCGCGGCATCGGTGAACATCTCGACGGCTTCTGCCGCGTTCTCTGCGATGGCATCAGTACAGGCGGCAATCACAACGGTTGCCTCTGCTGAAGCTGCCATTGGCGCGACTCAGAACCAGATCCAGGACATCATCGCCAACGACACCGTTGCCCAGCAAAACGTGACCTCAGCGAACTCGACGCTGGTCGACACCAACATGGCCAAGGCGATGACAAACTTCTCGTCCCAGCAGGTGTTGATGCAGGCTGGTGTTGCGATGTTGTCCCAAGCCCAGGCACTACCTCAGTTGATCCTGAAACTAATCCCATAGTTTCTCCTTACTCTCACTATGGGCCAGGGATCGCGTATCCTTGGCCCATTTTGGGTAGTACCTCTTATTTCGTTCTCTAGATCAGCCGAAGCTCATCACAGGCCAAGGAGGTCACATGTCTTCGATATCACCAACGACCAGTACTACTTCAACAACTGGAACGACTAGCACCAGTTCCACCTCGTCAAGCACCACCAGTCCCTTCGCGCCTCCGATCCAATTCAATGGTGTTATCTCAGGCTTAGACACCAGCTCAATCATCAATGCGCTCATGCAGGCCTATGAGCAACCTCAAGTAGATATCCAAAACCAGATCACTTCATTGAACAACAACCTGAATGACTACCAACAGCTCTCATCAGATTTCCTCAACCTCCAAACCGCAGCCAACAATCTCACCTCAGCCTCCGACTGGCAAATCACCTCCGCGACTACCTCGAATCCAGCAGTGGCCACCGCCACGACCACCTCAGGGGCTACTCCCTCAACGATCAGCTTCAACGTTGATCAACTCGCCCAAGGCAATGTGCTTGCCGGAGCCAACACACTCAGTTCACTCTCATCCACCGCCGCCTCGGGCAACTTCCTACTCTCTTCTAGCGCGGCAGGTTTTGGAGTCAGTTCCCTCGCTGGCAGCTCCTTGTCCGTTGGAACCCATTCATTTGATGTCACCCAAGCGCTCACTGGAGGTACAGCCTCGGCAACAACTGCTCTCGCTAGCTCAGTGACGATTGGCTCCTCGAATGACACTATCGATGCAACCGTCAATGGAACTACCGAAACCTTTACCATCGCTTCGGGCACCTATACCCCTTCCCAACTGGCCCAAGCGATTAGCACAGCGTCGAGTGCATCCGGCACTCCTCTTCTCAATGCGCAGGTCAATTCACGGGGACAATTAGAAGTTGGAACATCGCTTCTTGGGTCATCGGCCTCACTCCAACTCACCGGCGGGACTGCGCTTTCAACGCTCGGTCTAAGCACCCAATCAACCGCCTCGGTCGGAACCGCAGGCTCGATTACCCTTGATGGCACAGCTACGGCAATCAACAACGTCCAGTCAGGTTCAACCACCACGCTCACAGACGGTTCCGGTGGCACGATCACCATGGGAATCGGTGCCTTCGGCATCGCCAAGGGGAGCTTCAGCGCCTCGGAGATCTCCGCTGGTAGTGGCAGCCTGAGTTCGGTGGTCTCTGATATCAACGCCTCGAGTTCCGGTGTTACCGCGTCAGCGGTACAGGTGGGAACAAATGCGTACATCCTCCAACTTTCTTCGAACACTACAGGAACCGATGGCAACATCACCGTTGAGTCATCGCCATTCTCTGCGTCGGTCGGGAGCTTCAACTCTATTACCGCAGGCCAAAATGCTGTCATCAGCGTCGGTGGTACCAACGGTTATGAGTTGTCGTCACAGACCAATACGGTGTCAGGAGTTCTACCAGGTGTAAACATCAATCTGGTATCGGCGCAAGCTCCAGGGTCATCCCCCATCACCCTTTCGGTAACTCCGAATGGTGCCAAAATGGCAACAGACGTTCAATCACTCATCACGGCAGCCAACACGGCGCTCTCGGACATCAATAAGTACGCTGGCTATAACGCCGCCACCGGAACCGGCGGGCCACTGATGGGCAACTCTGACCTCAACGCCCTGACCTCGCAAATTCTTGGGGTTATCTCGAATGAAGTGGGGTTGAACGGAACAACAGCGGCGAATGCAGGGATCACCCTCAACAAGAACGGATCGATCGACTTCAACGCCACCACCTTTGCCCAAGCCTATGATGCCAATCCATCACAAGTCGCCTCCCTCTTCACTCAGGGTGGCTCACTAAATGCGACTTCTAACGCCTACTCGGGCTCGGTAACCCTTAGTTATGCGGGCAACGCAACCCAAGCAGGCAGCTACCCTATCGTGATCACACATTCGGCAACCCAAGCGGTAGATACCGGCAGTATTGTCTCAGGTGGTGCAATTACCAGTGCCGAATCGCTCTCCTTCACCTCTGGTGGCTCAACTGCGACTTATGCAGCAAGTGCTGGCGAATCGCTCACTAGCATTGCAGCGGGCATCAACGCGTCCTTCGCATCGTCGGGTCTTGCGCTGAGCGCAACAGTCAACACCACCTCATCTGGCTCCCAGCTTGTGGTCTCCTCACAGAACTATGGCTCTGCACAGAGCTTTACCGTGGCGACTAGTGGAACAACCGGCCAGCTCGGTCTCACCGCGAACGGCACCACCTATGCGGGAACTGATGTGGCTGGGACTATCGATGGAGTGACAGCGACCGGCAGTGGCCAGTATCTCTCGGCACCTATTGATAATCCGACGCTGGCCGGACTCTCGCTGCAAGTGACGGCGACTGGAATCACGAGTGCAACGACTCTTGGTGATTTTACCTATACCCCAGGCATTGCGGGTGGCATGGGCGCGACAGGGTATGGAGCATCCGATCCGACCACAGGGTCGCTGTCGAGCACGATTTCTAGCCTCAACCAGCAGATCGCAAGTTTGCAACAACAGTACAACAACTACACTCCGATGATCCAATCAGAGCAGAAGATGCTCCAGCAGGAGTTCGACAACATGGAGACCCAGCTCGGAACTCTCAAGAATCAGGGCAGTTATCTCTCGAGTGAAATTGCTCAGCTGCCCACAGGTGGATAGAGTTGATGAAAGTTAACATTCAGCGATCAGCGCCATTGTGAGTGCCTCTTGACTCTTTCCAGATGGCTAATGATTGGTTGATGATAACGGTGTTTAACTTTTTCAAACATCTGCCTGCGGGCTAATTGCGTCGACTCTCATGAGCGGTAGTTCCGTTGATCTTCACTGAGAACTGATTTGGAACCAGCCCACAACTTTGTTGGCCAGGGTTATTTTAGATGAAATAACATCGACAACATACACGATATCTCTACCTCAGACTTGATTGTATTGATTGACATCCTGGGGTTCGATAACTGTGCACCGACGAATTCATATAGCGGCCACGCCACCCTGACCGACGTAGGCAGAAAGGTCTAATCAATTCTCCAAATCCCTATGAACCCAGATCCCCCCAGCATACAATCCTTGAGTCCCTCGGGTTTGAAAACCCTTCTTACTCGGACCGCCCGACGTAGCGGCTAGTTTGCAGTGCCACTTTCAGAACGATTAGCTAGTTGAGCTGAGAGTCTGAAATGGCGATCAAAAGATGAATTGAACGCGTAGTTTTCTCGATTACCTGAACCTCATCGAATTCTTAGTCGTTAACGAGACAACCCCGAGAATGGTTCCCTATCTACCAAGCAAACACCGAGGGTGTAGCACTGAGAACTCATTCCTGACCAAAGCAGCGCAGAGGAAGTATAGTAGAGCGCGACGCGGTCTTCTCGAATACAAAGTGAATGGGACTCACGCAGCCCTCCGGAATTACATGGAACTTCCTAGAGACCATAGACCGCAGTATTGGTAGGTGCAATGAACAGTAGCAGCGTCTTGCCGTCAACCCCTCGAGTAACCACCTAGTACAGTCCCTGTCTGTGCTTTACATCGCAGCAGGCGCGGCTACTTAAGCTTTATATCGCAATAATACTTCCAAAACCTGAATCGCATTCAGCGCCGCGCCTTTGCGTAAGTTATCCCCCGATACAAAGAAGGCGATCCCATTTGTCGATGACCGGTCGGGTCGAATCCGTCCAATCAGGACTGGATCGATCCCAGCCGAAGCGAGAGGAGTTGGCAGCTCAACGATCTGACAACCTGGTTCCTGTCTGAGCGCGTCCACGAACGACTCCACCCGGGGAGTATCTCGGCACTCTGCAACAATCGCGATGCTGTGTCCCGTAAAGACCGGTACCCTTACACAGGTAACATGGCAGCGCAGATCAGCCAACCCCAAAATTTTGCGGGACTCATTGACAAACTTCTCCTCCTCAGAGGTGTCGCCATCGTGAAGATCCCCTGCGAGGGGGATGACATTTCCGGCAAGTACAGCTGGGAACTTTACCGGAGACATGAAGTCGACGGCACCGCCATCGAAGGTGAGTGCGGCAAGATTTGGTCGTTGCAGTTCGGCATCAAGTTCTGCCACCCCTTCCCTGCCCGCCCCAGAGGCTGCCTGGTAGGTCGCAGCGATCACGCGTTCGAGGCCAAAGAGGCGATCGATGATCGCCAATGGAGGCATCGCAATCATCGTCGTGCAGTTTGGATTAGCGATGATCCCAAGCGGGTGGCGCACAACTTCCCTAGGATTGACCTCCGGAACCACCAATGGGACATTCGGGTCCATCCGATACGCTGATGAGTTGTCGATCACGACCGCTCCGGCCTCGACGAAGCGAGGAGCGTGCACTTTGGAAGCGGTCGCCCCGATCGAGAAGACGGCGTAATCGATCCCGCGAAGGTCTGCTGTCTTCACGTCCTCCACCTCAATGGACCGCCCATCAAACTCGATGACGGTACCTGCTGATCGTGGGGATGCAAAGAAGCGAATGTGATCGAATGGAACCTTCCGTTCCTCAAGGATCTGGCGCATCACACCACCCACTTGGCCGGTTGCACCTACGATAGCAATGGTTCCAGCGCTCCTCATAGCGAAAACGCCTCATGTAACGCCTGCACGGCCGTCTCTAGCTGTTCGACCCGAATGACACAGGAAATTCGGATAGCTGAAGTGGAGATCATCTCGATGTTGATATGGTGATTAGCCAGCGTCTCAAACATCGTGGCGGTGACACCGGGGTGGGATTTCATCCCTGCTCCAACGAGGGAGACACGACCAATCGCCGTGTCAGTCACCACCCGACTCGCGTCGACTTGCCTTGCCACCTCCTCGGTCACGCTTCGCGCGAGTTCAAGGTCGAGTTTTGGCGCCGTAAAGGAGATGTCCGTATGGCCCTCGATAGAGGTATTCTGCACAATCATGTCGACATTCACACCAGCGTCGGCGATGACGCGAAAAATTCGAGCCGCCACACCAGGGCGATCAGGCACCCTCAACAAGGTGAGCTTGACCTCAGATGCATCATGCGAGATCGCGCTCACTACCGCCTGTTCCATTGTCTCTTCCTCCTCTACCACCCAGGTACCCGGCTCCCAGGTGAAACTCGAACGAACATGGAGTCTCACCCCATAGTTTCTGGCAAATTCAACTGAACGCAATGCAAGCACCCTGCCACCGGAGGCCGAGAGCTCAAGCATCTCCTCAAATGAAATCCTTGGGATCTTGCGGGCGCTCGGAACCACACGAGGATCAGCCGTGAATACCCCAGAGACATCGGTATAGATCTCGCAAACGTTCGCTCCAAGGCTGGCTGCGATAGCGACCGCTGTCGTATCAGAGCCTCCGCGTCCGAGCGTCGTGACATTGCGATCCGTGGAGACCCCCTGGAAACCCGCTATCACCGGAACCACCCCGGCGGCGAGTGCTGCCTTAATCCGCTCGGGTTTGATCTCGACTATTTTTGCTTTGGTGTGGTCGGTGTCAGTGATGATGCCTGCCTGCGAACCCGTAAAGGATTCTGCCGCCACCCCCAGGTCAGCAAGCGCCATACAGAGCAACGACACCGAGATGCGCTCACCGGCCGTAAGTAACATGTCCATCTCGCGTGGAGGGATCGTCCTACTGACATCCCCTGCGAGTCGGATCAGGTCATCGGTGGTCTTCCCCATCGCAGAGACGACCACCACCACATCGTCCCCCCTACGCCTTGAGCGTGCTACGTAGTCAGCAACCGTGCGAATGCGGTCAGCATCAGCCACTGAAGTGCCGCCGTACTTCTGAATTATGAGAGCCACTCGAACAATCTAACAGCCCGAAAGGGTCGAACCAAGAGGATCGAGCGGTCTTGTGCTATTAAAGTGTTCACGTGCCAAGCGAAAAGCGGGCTCGAATCCGAGCGAACCAACAGAAATTGAAAGAAGCGGAAATGGCGCGTGCTAAGCGACGTCGACTGATGCGCAACGGCGCCATCGTGGTGGTAGCTGCGATCGTCGTCTTTGTGGGGATCTACCTACTCACCAAGCCCCCGACGAAGAAGACAACGGCCGCCACCAAGACAACGTCGACTGCTGCGAAGACTACGAGTTATCTGCTGCCCAATGGGTGCCCCAATCCGAGCGCCACCATCCCACGCAAAACCCACTTCAAGAAGTATCCACCAGAATGTCTGAATCCGAGTGATCACTACACTGCCGTCGTCAACACCACGGCCGGAACCTTTGACGTGAAGCTCGAACCAAATCTGGGACCAAAGTCGGCAAACAACTTCTATGTACTATCGCTCTATCACTTCTTCAACGGAACCACGTTTTTCAGAGTCATTCCCGGGTTTGTGATTCAGGGTGGTAGTCCAACCAACAACGACTTCGGGACTCCGGGTTATAGCTTCGGCGACAAGAACCCTCCGGCCGGTTCCTATCACATCGGAACTGTAGCGATGGCCAACAGCGGATCACCGAACTCCAACGGAAGCCAGTTTTTTGTGGTTTCCGGAACTGCCGGCGAAAAAGAGCTGAGTGACACCTACAGTGTCTTTGGACAGGTGACCAAAGGGCTATCGGTCATCGCAAAGATCGATGCTGGCGGAAGTACTGCCAACAACGGTATCCCGCCAAAGACAACCTACAAGATCAACACGGTCACGATCCAGGTAACCAAGTAATACCGGCCCCTAACACACATGCGAAGGAGTAACAATGCTCGGCAAGAAGAAGGAAAACTACCCGTGCCCTGAGGCTGATGGTTCGAGTCCGCAGGTTCGACACTTCGATGCGAGCCCTTCGTACTGCCTCGAAGACAACACCAGCTATGAAGCCATCATGGAAACCAACCATGGCACAATGCGCTTTGAGCTCTTCCCTGAACGCGCGCCCATCACCGTCAACAGCTTCGTCTTCCTCGCGCGCTACCACTACTTCGATGGGATCAACTTCCACCGGATCATTCCAGGGTTTGTCGTTCAAGGCGGTGATCCAACAGGCTCGGGTGCAGGAGGCCCAGGCTATAAGTTCCGCGACGAACTGCCAAACGCGGGTGAGTACAAGCTCGGCAGCTTGGCCATGGCCAACGCCGGCCCAAACACCAATGGGAGCCAATTCTTTATCATCTCTGGACCTAGTGGCGTATCGCTACCGCCACTCTACAGCCTCTTTGGTCAACTCATTGAGGGTGATGAGGTGCTTACCATCCTTGAACAAGCTGGCTCGCCGAACGGCACACCCAAATCAGAATGCACTATGAGTGCTGTTAGTATACGCCAAGAATAAGGGAGAGTATCAACATTCCATGCCCTTATTCAATCATCTAGTGGAAGCTTTTCTTGAGTTCCATAAACCATCGCTTCAAGCTTGTGAAGCTCGATAATTCTGCAGGCAAAAACCGGAATCCTCTAACAGTGACAACCTCTTCGAACGTGAATCCCTAATTCGTTCCGAATAACATCGTAAATAGCCCTCTTGGCAAAGATCTGGACGCTCTTCTCCGACAACCGCACTTCGACCTGGGTCCCAACCAGGCGATATTGCACCGAGTAATAATGACGGTCAGCGCTCACAATGATGTGATAGTCAATGCTGACCTTGGCCCGCTTCCAGGTGGCAAACTCATAGGGAGTAGCTGGTAGTGGTCGTAGATGGTCACGTTCAATGCTCTCGAAGAGTTCCTGACGTGAGGTACCAAGGGACTTGGTGACTCTATGGTTGAGATCCCAGGTGAGCTTTGCAATCGCGGCATTGGCCTCGGCGAGACTATGAAAGTGCTCATTGCGAAGTCGTGCGAGAATCCAGCGTTCAACCACCAGTACTGCCACCTCGACTTTTGGCTTATCCCGAGGCCGATAGGGACGAGCAGGCAGTACGGTCATTTGATAGTAGGTGGCCATCTCAAGGTAGGTCGCGTTAGGAACGGGCTCATACCGGTCAGCCTTGGTGACCGCGGTACGCATGCCATCGCACACGATCGCATC
>NZ_DAHVNP010000033.1 GCF_027319265.1 Ferrimicrobium sp.
TAGCGGTGAGATGGGCCTGGGGAGATTCAGTTCCTAACATGAAAAGAGTCTACTTGAGCTGGGAAAACCCTTCAAGCACCCCGAGATGTCCCCTCTCATTTTCTCCTCATTTTGGGGGTGGGTTGTTCAGCAGAGTCCTAGTGAACTCTCCTCCGACTCCGCATGTCTCTTTGTTCGGGGCGAAGAGCTAGCTAGAGGGAGCGCTGGTTCATGAGCATCTTGGCTCGATAATTCCAACGCAAGCGCCAAGAGCCGTAGGCGTCAATCATTGTGCAATTCCCTCAAGTCCTTGGACCGTGCCGTGTCTACGGCGAACGAGTGCAGTATGAGGAAAGAGCCATCAGGTTCTTGGTGACGCCTCAAGCGCATTTACCTTACACCTGGTGGGCTCCCCTTTTGGGTTGCGATTTGGGCATATTCCCGCTTTCCCGCTCGCACAGCATCGTCAAAGAAGCAACGTTGTCCACCTGGAAGGTCCCTCAGAGATGAGCTCCACTCTCCGGCTCATCGAGTTGCAGAAGCCCCTATGACAACAACTGCGGGCCATCGTTGTAACGCCGGACCCAAGCCTCGGGAAGAGGATCCACAGGGACATCGCTATCAAGATCAGGTTCGTAACGGGTGGTAACGACTCTGGGCGGAGCGACCGTTCGGTTGACCGTGTCGGTCCTCCTTGCTTCATGGATTGGAGGAGGAGGGCTCAATTGATCGAGGTGCTTGACATGGTAATGCTCGCTCGGGGAACTCGGTAGGAGCGCCCTGCGCACCCAATCCCATTGGGCTGCCTCGTGAACTGCAAGGAGCTCAGCCTTTTCATCCGAAGTGAGTTCGTCACGGAGCAACATCGCCTCCCATTTGGCGATGAGTTCTGGGAAAAATCCCCGTTCCTCGCGCACTTCCCAGGCCTCACCAGTGGAGAGCGATTGGACTAAGAATCCCACTCCTAACGTGTCATCGAGCCGATGGGTTCCAAATCGTGCTCTAGCACCGGTGAGGTAGGCGGCAAGGTCTCCAAGGCATGGCGAATTCTTAGAGACGACCAAGAGGTCGCTCCGGTCAAAGGGCTGATCGGGAAACACTACATCAGCGAGGGCACGCATCGCCCAGACCCCACGGAGCAATCCATCGCAAGCATGACCATGGAAAAGAACTAGATCGGTGAGGCTCACCAGCTTGGGAACGGGATCGAGCCTCCCTTGAGCCGAACGAGTGTCAATGACTTCAAAGCTAGGGATCTGAGAACCCTGGAGCCAGGCGGGCAGATGCCAAAACTTTCGCTCGATATCATCATGGGAAATTGGCCCTTCGTCGTGAGTCGTTGATTCCATGGAATCAGAACCCGATGACGGTCGCACCCTCGAGTACAAAACGTACGAAAGCGTCTCTAGCATATTGGAGGTTGATGCCTCGGTCCGACAATGTCTGTTCAGCTCCCGCCGCCTGCGCGGCGTTGAGGCATGCACCGACAGGAACACCCGCTGCAATTAACTCGTCAATCTGGGTGTTGTATGCAGCTTTCACCGGATCGCCGTCTATCGCGATTAGGGCATCTTGGGCTGGTCCAAAGCAATACACCTCTAGCTCGGCACCCTGCTCGCCTGCCACCTGACGGATACGCTCTGCGACGTGGGATCCTGCGCTGAGCGAATCCGGATCACCATGAAATAGGTGAATCACGACCTTTACCATTGGAAACTCCCTGTTATCTTTGTCTATGACATATAATACCCAACCGGGTATAGCAGCTCGATATTCCCGACTCGTTCCCAGCTCCATTCTCTGTGGGCACAAAGCAACCCAAACTCGGGCGGTTTCCCTCACATGTTTGCTGTAACTCATTCCAACCAGAAGGTCCTGCCTTGCTCCCTTGACTTCGCACTTTAATCAATGAGTCCTGTCACCACCATGGTTCGCCTCACATATCAGGTGTGACATCAATGAGGAGTGCGTGGAGAGCAAGAGTCTCTGACAATCCTGCGGATACGAGTTGGACCACAGCGCCAACGTTTGAATCGGTCGTCTCGGTCCAGACGGCGATCGACCCGGAAAGCACTTCAATTCGATGTTGCCTGCTGAGATGACGATGATGCTGCCGACATTGATCTTCCCATGATCAACGATCCAACTGTAAACCCAGTCACGACGAGTCACATCACCACGAGTAGTACAAATAGGCCAAAGCCGATGTCACCCACGACTGGGAGTGACCAAGCCTGCCCGAGTCCGATCGTTGCCACAGTCATCGCCCCGACAGGGAAGGTGAACCCCCACCGTCGCTGTCCGTAGAGGATCCCTCCCTTGAGGAGGTACCTGCCAAGGATGGCGATTGCGACCACCAACCACCAAGCATCGAACCCCCAGAGGATCGTTGCAGCAAGCACTGACAGTGGCTCAATTGGCGCAGCCGAATGACCAAAGGCGAGTGGCGTGGAGTGTGCCAGATCCAAGAGTGCAGCGGCCCCTACTCCAGCCGGTCCAGAACAATCCAGAGAGACGGAGCGGACGCAGACGGCGGGAGCGCCTCGGTGATGAGACGATCATGCAGGAGTGCCAGCACTAGGAGGAACAGGACTAGCAGCCAGCAATTCGAACATCGACACGACAGAAGTGGCACCCCAGAGCGCGCAGAATATTAACTGACCAGTTAGTATACACAAGTGATCTCATCCCAGGAAACCAAGAGTCGTCTCATCGAAGCGGCATCAGAGCTGTTTTATGCCAATGGTTTTAGCACAACCAATATTGACAAAATCCTGCAACGCTCAGGGGTCTCACGGCCGACGTTATACGTTCACTTCCCGTCGAAGGACGCTCTTCTCGTTGCCGCCCTTGAGTATCGTCACTGTCAACGCGTCGCCTCGCTGGATCAGTGGGTTCGTTCAAATGCCGAAGAACCCACCGAGCAGATCTTGGCTGTCTTTGATTGGCTGGCAAACTGGCATTCGACGGAAGGATGGCGCGGCTGTGCCTTTGTCAACGCCGCAGCGGAGGTGGTTCGTACCCCACATCCCGCGAGGGACGTCGTACGTCAGCATAAACACTGGATGCGCGATTACCTCGCTCAACTTGGGACCGATGCGGGTCTTGAGCACCCGAACCGTCTTGCAGCGCAACTCATGCTACTCATTGACGGTGCCAATGCACGAGTGCTCGTCGACGACGATCGCGCCGCCGCACTGGATGCTCGGGAGGTAGCTCGGGTTCTCATCCAGTGCCACACGAATGTCAAGCTCAACACATGAGCGCCTCATCAACTGACGACACCCGATCAGGAAACGAAGGCGCGAGAGACAGAACGGTTACCATCGTGCTCGGCCTAGCCCTTGGCCCAGCGGTCGTGCTTGGCCTGGCTCGCTTTGCCTACGCACTGCTATTGCCGTCGATGCGTGCAGAACTGTCTTGGTCGCTCAGCACAGCTGGGGCCATGAACAGTGCAAACGCCGTCGGCTATCTAGTAGGTGCGATCGCCTCTGCGTCACTTGCCCGTCGTTTCGGAACCCGCCGATCATTTTTGGCTGCACTCGGCATCACGGTGGTATCACTACTGCTCACGGCCGCAAGTGCTGACACTGCGATTTTGCTCATGCTGCGAGCGCTCGCTGGAGTCACTGGAGCCATCGCCTTCATCACTGGCGCTGGGCTCGTTGCCCAGCTTGCCGCCGGTCAAGTCACCCATAAGCCAGCGCTTCTGCTTGGTATCTACTTTGCAGGAGGCGGTGCTGGAATTGTGGTCTCAGGCCTATCCATCCCAGTATTGCTGGCGTATCTTTCACCAACAACCGGTTGGCGTTGGGGTTGGATACTCCTTGGCGTCATCGGACTCGCTGCATTGATTCCCTCCTGGCGGGCGACGAGGATGACACACGAACCACCACCCCAGCCACACCACGATCGCCGTTGGCCAGCGCGCCATTTTGTAGCGATACTCAGTTCGTATGGCTTGTTTGGCGTCGGCTACATCGCCTACATGACCTTTATCGTTGCCTTCCTGCACGATGGTGGGGCTGGGGCAACCGAGATCGTTATCTTCTGGGGTCTCCTCGGTGCCGCCTCGATCATCGGAGCCTTCTTCTGGGTTCGGCCAATCTCGAGGTTACCTCGAGCTCATGGCCTTGCCGTAATCCTGGCGACACTTGCCGCCGGTGCGCTCCTACCGCTCATCTCCCGTTCCATACCTTTCACGATGGCATCGGCTATCCTGTTCGGAGGTTCCTTCCTGGCCGTAGTGACGGCCGTCACATCAGTAACTCGACGCTCGCTTCCACCACACCATTGGACACCGGCAATCGCCACACTCACCGTAGTGTTTGCCATGGGTCAAATCATCGGCCCGGTACTCACAGGAGCTATCTCCGAGGGGTCATCGGGCCTGACCATGGGGCTTGCGGTCTCGGCCGGCCTGTTGATCGTCGCTGGTCTCGTCGCGCTCGCCCAACGATCAGTCGACACTGCCCAATCGCAGCAAATCCCAATCGCCGAGGGTTAAGTACCGGTCCACAGGTTCCGAACACCCCGCACAACTGAAAGCCGGACTCAAACCCGCTCCCCCCAACACATCTGACCCCAACCTCGAATGCACTAGCCCAAAGTGCCTCCAGAAGTACTCCATCTCAGGTCGGCGGCCTAACTACCTACCTACCTACCTACCTACCGTAGGTAGGGATTTGAAAATACGTCTAGGCAGCGCGGTTCAAGGAGTGATTCCGGGAGTAACTGTCGCTGGGAGCGTCGTACAAATCACCTGCATCTCGCACCTCGTCATTGCTCCTAGCGGTTCCACCCGATCTCGCAACCGCATTGCTTCGAGAAAGCAACACGCAATATCCCTAGAGAAAACTCACTGTCCCCATCTACCAAAGCGTATGTTTTACACAAAGCTATGGCTACGATCATCAATCGCGATGAGACAGATACGTGAGGCATCATGAATCCCACTAGGCTTAATTGAGAGCAGTGCTATTGCCCTAATGGTCCGCTGGTGTGCGGTAGGACCATGTCGAGGGAGGCCCCGAAGATGAATAATGCCAAACCAACAGTCGTGATACTCGGTAGTAGTTTTGCAGGCTTGACGGCCGCCCGCTTTCTGCGTCACCATGCGGGCGAATCCATCGATCTCGTCGTCATCGACCGAAATCCCTACTTAACCTTTGTACCCAACATCCAAATGGAGGTATTTGCAGATCGAGATCCACTCGAGAGCATGTTGATGGACACACCAAAGGTCCACTCCAAGGACGGGAACGTCTTCCTTAATGCCGAGGTAACCGCCGTCGATCCCGACGCCAAGCTGGTCCACGTGGTGCCGAACGATCGTCTTGGATCAGCGACCGAGACCGTCGCCTACGACTATCTCGTGATAGCACTTGGAAGTCGCTTGGCCTACGACAAGATCACCGGATTTGGTGAGTTTGGCGATACGGTATCCAGTACCTACTATGGCAATAAGTTGCGCCGTAAGCTCAATAACTATAAAGGTGGACCCATTGCGATTGGCTCAGCCCGTTTCCATCAGGGTCAAGAGAACAGGCCAGACTGGCTACCAACAGCAGACGCGGCTTGCGAAGGTCCACCACTCGAGCTCGCCCTCACCATGGCGAACTGGTTGAGTGAGAAGAAGCTCGGAGATGGCCACAAAATTACCCTGTTTACTCCGGGCGAGATGATCGCAGACGACGCTGGCGCTCCGATCGTTCGTCCCTTCCTCAAGATGGCCGGTGATATGGGCATGGGGTACGTGAACCAAACCCAGGACATTCAAGAGATAACGGCCGATGGCATCGAGTTTACGAACGGGACCAGCGTAGAAGCTGAGCTTAAAATCATTATCCCCGACTGGGTCCCCCACGAATTCCTCCGCGAACTTCCAATCACTGATGAACTCGGCTTTGTCCACACGGACAAGTGGATGCGTAACCCACTACACCCTGAGATCTTTGCGATCGGTGATGCTGCAGCCATTACCGTGCCAAAGCTCGGAAGTATTGGGCACCAGCAAGCTGAGATTGTAGCACGCCAGATTGCTATCGAAGTGGGTGCACCAAAAGCTCCAAAACCCGGCAAGGAGTACCATCCTGAGATTCTTTGCTTCGGTGACACCGGCGACCACAAGGGGTTCTACATCTACTCAAACGTGTGGTTCGGAGGGAAAACCAGTATCTTCAACCTTGGACATGCTTCATACGGGATGAAACTCGCCTTTAAGGAGATGTACTTCCGCACTGGAGGGCGTCCACCGAGCTTTGGCGTTCCGAGCACCCATTTACTGATGGATCATCTGCCCAATCTGTCAGAACCAGTCCCTTCATAACAAAGCTAGCACCCACCCATGAACGTGGTTCGTGGCCGTGGCGATCTCTGCATTTCTAGCGAAGTCAGTGCAGTGGAATACTTCTCTTCACCGAAGCCCGCATTGTAAGACAAACTAGTACAACAGCCAGCTGACACCACTCCAAACGGTTGAGGAGTTTGCCACAAACGCTACAAATTCTGCGAGGTATGTACTGCTAGACTCGACTCGATGAAGAACCCGACCCCAATCCGCATCATTCAGGCATTTTCCGCCTCTCCACTTGAGTCACAAGCGATCTATCATGCGATCGCGGAGGCCTTTACACAGGACACTCCCGATACGATCTGTCTTGTTCGACCGACTAAGCCCTACATCTGCATTGGCTATCATCAAGATGCACAACGCGAGCTTGATCTTGGAACAGTAGACGATCTTGGGCTTGAGGTAATTCGGCGCCAAGTCGGGGGCGGAGCCGTCTACTTAGATGCGAACCAAGTCTTTGTGCAATGGATATTCGCACCAAACTCGCTTCCCCACTCAATCGAGGCACGCTACCGACTCTTTATTGAACCAATTGTTGAGACATACCAAGAGTTGGGTATCGCTGCAGAGATGCGTCCCATTAATGACATCCACGTCAACGGTCATAAAATCGGCGGATGCGGTGCTGCACGTATCGGCAACGCTGAGGTACTTGTCTCGAGTTTCATGTTTGACATCGATCTCAAGACGATGGCCTCCGTTCTCCACGTTGATACCGAAAAGATGCGCGACAAGCTCTACCAAAATCTGCAGGAGTACGTGACGTGTATCGCTCGCGAGCTCGAACACCCTCCCGAACCTGATCGAGTACTTGCAACCTACCTCACCAAGGTGGCTCGTCTCCTCAAACGCCCGATCATGCCGTCGGAATCACCGACGGCGACTGAGCGTACTCAGCTGATCACCACCGAACAGGTGCTAGCGAATGCACAGTGGACCAATGATGGCGGAGGTCGGCGAATCGCAGGCCTCACTATTCAAGATAATGTCACCATGCATCACGCGGTCTACAAGGCTGCGGGAGGACTCATCAGATGGGTACTTTTCCTCAACGGCCAAGAGATTCTCGATGCTTCACTTGAGGGTGACTTTACGGTCTATCCTCTCGATGCTCCACTCAAGATGGCAACAGCACTCATCGGGGAACAGCTGGATCTACTCATTGGTGACAGATGGAACCACCTCTATGCCCAAATCGTCGAGGATGCACCTGGCCTCTCGTCGGAGGATCTCATGCGACCGCTTGCACAAATTGCAGCCGAAGTGCGGCGCTGACATCGCGCGATGGAGTAGTACCGACACAAGCGATAGTCTTCCCACAAACAAACCATCAGGGCTTGGCCCGCTGGTGTGAGATTAACGCGACAATGATGTCGTCAACAACCCAACCGTGGGACCTATTTGCTACCAATGGCTGACGTATGACCCCGGGCCACTTTGCAAGGCATCGTGCGCCCCTCTCGACAACTAGCCTAGAGTCAATGACCAACAGCGAGGAACTAAAGGACGAGTACGAGCTCCTTGTTTCAATCATGTGCAAAGCGCTGAATGATCCTAAGCGGCTTCTGATCCTCACCCTTCTTGGGGAGCGACCACGCACCGTCTCCAACCTCGTGGAGGAGATAGGTTCACCGCAGACCAACATCTCCCAACATCTCACCGTCCTCAGGGACCGCGGACTCGTCAATGCGACCCGAGAAGGGACCTCGGTGACCTACTCCCTCTCCCATCCCCAGATCCTCACCGCGATCACGACGCTCCGCGAAGTGATGCATGACGAGATTGACCGAAAACAACGACTCATCGCCACCGACGAAGAGCCACTCCCGACTGCAAAGGTCTCTCGACTCCGCCAGGCCTAATCTGCTATGATTCTCGATGGCGTGCAAGGCTAGACGCCAGGTAACGCTGCCACGACCCAGTACTTGCCGGCTTCTTCTACCACGCGTAGCTGCTGAAGCCCCTCATCCGCGGGTCCTCTCATTCGCTCCCCGGTGTCAATGGCGAACTGGCTACCGTGTTGGGGGCAGGTCATGACGCCATCCTCGATCACCGCACCCCCCAAGGGGCTGCCAGCATGAGGGCAGGGACCCACCAAGCAGACCGGCTTGCCCTGGCCTTTG
This sequence comes from Ferrimicrobium sp., assembly GCF_027319265.1. NCBI lineage: Bacteria > Bacillati > Actinomycetota > Acidimicrobiia > Acidimicrobiales > Acidimicrobiaceae > Ferrimicrobium > Ferrimicrobium sp. Next base: position 8,455 of record NZ_DAHVNP010000033.1, read on the forward strand.
ATCAAAATCAACTCACCGAGTTCGTGTTCAACACAGGCCAGGATGCCCAGACGACCCGCTACGTCAGCGACCGAACACAGCGGGACCAACCGCGGACGTTGCGACCCCGACTCGAACTCCTTCACAAGACGCCGGAGCAAGACTCCCAGCCCACCAGAGTTCTCGATTCTGTCCGCGCCAGCTCGCTCGGCAGCAACCCAGAGATCCTGGTCCTGAACCATCGTATGGGCGATGAGGGTAGCACGGGGATTCTGCGCGCGCACCTGGGTGATCCTCGCTAGATCGGCCTCCTCCACCAATGGAAGAAGCAGCACCTCCGCAGCAACCGGATCGGATGTGAGCTCACTATTGCTCTGTCGCCTTGCACGCTCGACACTCATGCGAGCGACGCTGTCGTCCGAATCGACATAGATCAACACGAAAGGGTCAATTTCTGCCTCATATGAACATACTGATGTCAGCCTCAGCCGCCATGTTAATAAAACTCGCTGCACCGATCGGGGGTTGGATTCCGTCGATGAAATCATCCTTGCTCAGTCCGTAGAGATCCATGGTCATCTGACAGGGGTGCAGTCGAACCTCCAGATCGAGTGCCATCTCAAGCAGCTCCGTTGGAGAAGCGACCTTGTGATCGGTTGCGAGAGTCTTGATCATCTTCGTGCCGACCCCAGCAAAGTTGATCTTGCCCAACCGCAGCCGATCGGTCCCACCCGCATCGACGAGCGACTCCGCCTTCTGCATCCAGTTGCTACCCGTCACTCTGATACTGTTCTTCTGTAGCACCCGGAGGCCCCAGAAGGTGAAAAACACATCCACCTCTAGTCCCGAAGCTGCAGCAGTCGTCGCCAATATCAACACCGGCCATACCCGATCCAAGTCATTGCTCCAGCAGATCATCGCCATCTTCTTGGTCTCATCATTAGTCACGCCGAATCCCCCTTTTCCTTTCTACTCAGTACATCGAAAGCACTGAATTCCCTCGCGCTCGATCATCTCGCGATAGTGCTCGAACGCTTCTGGACCATCGACCAACCCCTCCAACTCCTCATTGGTGGAGTATTCAATCAGGTAGAGCCAGCCAACCTCATAGGGGTCTCTGTTGGCCACGGCAACATCGGCATCAAAGGCGACCCGATTATTCTCCCGGATCACCCCGGTCAACGGTGAGATCAAGGGACCCACCCACTTGGCGCTCTCTAACACCGTCAACGGCCGTCCACGCGCCACGTTCCGTCCTACCGGCTTCCAACTCAACTGCACCAACCGGCCCATCCGCGTTTGGGCAACGTCGGTCATCCCCACCCGGGCAAGCCCTCCCTCGACCTTCACCCAGACATCGGCATCGAGGTCATAGTAGCGATCGGTAGGGATAGCGCACCCGGCCCACGTCTCCATCGCTAACCGTCGCTACACGCAATTCCTTGATCATCGAGGAACGCCTTGTAGCGTTGTACCCCCTCGATGCCAGTCGCAAGTTCAGCGAGGTCACCCTCCCAATTACTCGGGGCAACTCTCGCAACCCAACCCTCACCATACGGATCCGAGTTCAAAAGTCCTGGAGTCCCCACCAGGCGTTCATTAACCACGAGCACCTCACCCTCAACAGGACAGGGCACAGGACCGACCCACTTGCCACTCTCGACGGTGGCGAGACTGCGGCCCTTCTTGATTGGCTTACCCGCGGCCTTCAAGGATACCGAGATAATCGTCTTCGCGAGATTCTGCGCCACATCGGTGAGTCCAATCACTACCTCATCACCATCGGGGCGTGCCCAAACATGCTTCTCGATCAGATAGTACAGATCCTCTGGGAGCTCGCATCCGTTTTCCTTACTCATCTCTCTCCTCTTCTCGATGATAACCAACTTCACTGGGATGTTCACCAATCAGATGTTGAACAAGGATATCCATCCCCACCAGCCTGATATCTGCTTCGTACTCCTCAATGAAACCATCCTCGGGGTGTCCACGTTTGATCGCCTGCACATAGGCCTCCTCACAGAGCGGGCAGCTGACCCGGTACGAGGGTCGACTCCCTTTTGCCGCGATGGCGACGAGTTCTGGATGACGGGCAATCAGGTGTCGATGAAGACTCTCATATCCGAGATTTTCCTCCTCACAGGTCGGACACTCCATTAGACATCCACCAGTTCGGTCGCCTCGGTCGCCTCTGCGAAGAGTTCAACGATGTCGATCACCTTCAGCGAGTCCTCAATCCCTACCGTCTTGACCGCATCAGAGAACATCGCGTAATCCTTGGGACAGGCAACGACGAAGTAGTCAACCCCAAGCCCCTGAGCCTCCTTGATTCGGTTGACCGACGGCCGTTCCTCCAGGTACGAATCATCCATCCAGATTCTTCCACCCCCGGCCCCACAACAGAAGGAGTTCGCTCCATGACGTGGCATCTCGACAAGCTCACAACCAAGTCCAGCGATCACCGCCCTCGGTGTATCAAAGATACGATTGTACCGACCCAGATAGCAGGGATCGTGATAGGTCACCCTGCGTCCTAAGCTGCGCGGAGCAACCTCCTCGGTGAACATGAGGATAGCGAGTAGCTCAGAGTAGTGGAGTACGGGCTTGTCAAGCCCAAAGGACGGATACTCATTGCGAAGCGTGTTGAAGGTATGAGGATCGGTCGTGAAGATCTTATCAAACGAGGCTTTGGAGAAGGCCGCCATATTCTGTTCAACAAGCATCTCGAAGAGCCCCTCCTCGCCTACCCGGCGTACATCGTTGCCGGCGTTACGCTCGTCATCGAAGAGAATCCCGAACGAGACCCCACTCGCATTGAGCACCTTGGCAAGCGTCTGCGAGATACTCATCAGGCGCTCATCAAAGGAGGCAAAATCACCCAAGAACCACAGATACTCAACATGCTCTTTGCGTGCATCGACGATGGGGAAGTCCAACCCCTTGGTCCAGCGTGCACGCATTCGAGCGCTCTTACCAAAGGAGTTGCCCTGGGTCGCAATATTCTGCAACGCCGACTGTAGCGTCGGCTCCATCTCTCCCCGATCAACCAACGAGCGTCTGAGCTGTACGATGGTTGGCACGTGTTCGATACCAACTGGGCAGATCTCAACACAGGCCATACACGTGGTACAGGACCAAAGCGTCTTGTCAACGATCACGTCCCCAGCGAGTTGCCCATCACCCACCAGTGGACCCGACGCCACCGGGCGAGTTTCGGTATCGAGTAGAAGAGGGATATGCCGACTGCGGTCGACCCACTGGCGAAGGTCAAGAATAAAATCACGGGGTGAGAGCGGGGCACCAGCCGTTCGCGCAGGACAGACAGCGTGACAGCGCCCGCACTTGGTGCAAGAATCAAAGCCCAATAACTCCCGTGGCGTAAAATCATCGATGGAGGAGTAGCCGGTCTTACCCTCTGGTGGCGCGGGAATACGCCTCGTCGTTGCGAGATCCCTGACGGCGAGATTGGTCGGGGAAGCCAACATATGCCACGCCTTTGACCAGGGAATATAGGCAACAAATGCAAGAGCCATCCCGACATGGACCCACCACAACCAGGCATGAATCGCCCGAGCACCGGCCGAGCCGACACCGAGCGAGACCAGCCCCTTACCAACCAGATAACCCAGCCAGGTCCAGCGCTCAAAACTCGGAAAACCCTCACCATCGATGCGCAATCCCTGAATGAGGATCCCGGTGAGAAGGATTAGCAGGAGACCCACTACAAAGACCTGATCGCCGATCACGATCTTGGCCCTGGAGTACCCTCCCTCTGGACGTTGTGCCCGCGTGTAGTCGAGCGCAGTCTCGCGCGAGAACCAACGCCGATAGGTGAGCAGAATAGTTCCCACCAGCGCCGCTAAACCAGCCAGGTCAAAGACGGCGTTGTAGCCTAGATAGAACGGACCCTGAAAGAAGCTGTAGGTATGTCCGGTGATGAACCGGGAAGCATTGCCAAGGATATCGTAATCAAGGCTCAGAATCGAGGTTGCAAGAAAGAGCCCGATGAATCCCCAAAACAGCAGGAGATGGCTCACCCCAACCTTTCTCTTCGACTTGGTGACCGTCTTGTTCGCAGCGATGGTGACCAAGGAACTCGCGAACTTTGGACGCTCTGACACCTCCGGGATATCTCTGGCATCGCGTCGCCGCAACCAGGAGAAGGACGCTGAGCGCCTTCCGTGGTTATATTCGATGACCCGCTTGAAGAAGCCGGTAAAGAAGATCGCCAAGACGACGACGGCGAGAAGATAGAACACCATCTTCGCCGTCTCGGTCTCGCCCCCGAAAATCTTCCTCGTCTCGATGACCCCAACCAGCACCCTCAGCCTCCGACTTGATCAGTCAATTCCGGAACGAGGTCGAAGAGATCCAAGGTAGTGCCGTAGTGGGCAACCTCAAAGATCGGTGCTTTTGCGTCGGTGTTGCAGGCGATGATGACATCGGCGCTGCGCATCCCCTCAAGATGTTCGGGTGCCCCCGAGATTCCAAAGGCGAGATAGACCGTCGGCTTGACCTTCTTGCCTGACTTACCGACCTGGTGGGGCTTTGGCAACCAACCCTGGTCGATCACCGGACGTGAGGCAGAGAGTGGTGCCTTCAACGCCTCGGCCAACTCTGCCACCAGTTCAACATTCTCCTTGGAGCCAATGCCCCGCCCAACCGACACGAGAAGCGGTGCAGCGGTGATGTCCACACCACTGCTGTCGGGCTCGCGAAGCTCAATCGCAACACCTTTCGCACTCACTAGTGCCCCACCGACATCGACCACTTCACGTCTTGGCTCACCGGCCACTCGCCCAGCATCCGAGCCAAACGAACCCGGGACCACCGAGAGCACCGCCGGGAAGGCATCGATCTCCACCTCCGACATCAACTTGCCGCCATAGAGCTGCGAGGTAACCACCAGCGAACCCCCCTCCAGCACCGCGTTTGTGACGTACGAGGCGAGCACACCGCCTAATTGGGTTGCCAAGGCACCAGCCAGGTCGATCCCCACCGTACCGGTACTGACCAAAACGACCTTCGGGTTGGCGCTGCGGATGACCTCCCCAAGCGCCACCTCCCACTGCGGCGCACAGTACGCGGCCTCCATGCCACGCATCGAGAAGAGCACATCAGCCACCCCAAAAAGATCTTGGCCAGAGGGCTCACCAGCGAGCGCGAGCGCCAGCTCACCCGAGAAGCCATCGCTGAGCTCGCGGCCCTTTCCTAACAGCTCATAGGTAACATCGGGGACCTCCCCTGCTACCGCCTCAGCTATAACCAACACATCAACCGACATCGGACCTTCCTTTCACACCTCCGGGACTATACAAGACCCTTGGACTTGATAATCTCAATGATCTCCGCTGCCACTTCCTTGGGGGAACCCTTGAGCATGGTCGCTCCGGCTCCCGTCGACTCAGGGGGATAGAGCCGGCGGACCTTCACTTGAGCAGTAGTGTCGCCGACTTCGACCTCGTGTTCAGCGATCTCGCCCGTCTGCATCGCCTGGCGAATTCTTGAGATAGGCGCATACCTTGGTGTCTGCTTGGCGGCTTGGATGCCGAGCACCGCTGGTAAATCGAGTTCGCTCACCCCCAGGAGTCCACCGCCCATCTCTTGGGTTACCCTGACTTTGGTGTCAGACCCCTCGACGCCAACCACCACCGCCGCGTGAGGAACCTCCAGCAGGGAGCCGAGGATACCGGCGAGCTGACCATCTAAGTCATCGGCAGCCTGTACCCCAGTGAGGACCAGATCAAATGGCTCGCCAGCGAGGAAGGAGGCGAGGCGTTGGGCACGTTCGCGTGAACGAACCCAGCCATCCGGATCATTCCCCGTTAACTTGACCACTCGATCAGCCCCCTTGGCCAACGCCGCATAGAGCGTTTGATCAACGTCTGGCTCATCGAGGGCAACGACGGTCACCGACGCCCCTAACGTATCCTTTAACGTCAACGCCTCCTCGAGGGCAGCCTCATCCCACTCATTGGAGACGAACTTGACAAACTCGCGGTCGATATCAGTCCCTGCATCGTTGACCTCCAACTCCTCAACAAGGTCCGCTAACTGCCGCATGGCAACGACGATCTGCATCTCAACTCCTCCAATCCTCTCCTCGCATCGCGATATCTACCATCTCGGCTATATCCATCACTCGTAGCCCTTCGTTACCCGTCGATTTTGCCGCATCCTCAAATCTGGATACCTCGTAGGGACATGCGACCGCGAGAATGTCGGCACCGGTTGCCGCCGCCTCCCTCACCCGTCGTTCGGAGAGTCGCTCCGAGAGCTGATTTGCATTGAATCCATCGAGCCACATGCCACCTCCCCCTCCGCCACAGCAGTATGAGTTCTCCCGGCACCTTCCCATCTCGAGCAGTTTGACACCGGGTATTGCCTCGATGATCTTGCGCGGTGCCTCATACTCCCCATTGTGCCGTCCTAGATAACACGGATCATGGAAGGTAACGGTGGCATCAAGGCTTCCCGCAAAGTCAATCTGATCGAGAAGAGGGGCCAGCAGCTGCGAGTAGTGAAAGGCCTCGAAGGTGTGTCCATACTTTGGATAGATCTTCTTCAAGGCATTGAACCCATGTGGATCTGGGGTGACGATACGGTTGAACTGATACTTCGCGAGCACATCGACCACCTCCTCCATCAAGGACTCAAAGAGACCCTTCTCGCCCGCCAGTCGCTGCGAGTCTCCCAACGTCTTCTCCTCGGCGCCCAAGATAGCAAAATCGACATTCAAGCTGGTCATGATGCGTGCAAAGGCTTGCGCAGCCTGTTGGCCCCTGGGATGGAAGCTCCAGTAGTCCTCCACATAGAACAACACATCGACAGGACTTGGGTCACTTGCCAACACGCGTACCTCTACTCCAGCGCCCTTGGTCCACGCGTGTCTTCGACGCGGATTCTCGCCTAAGGCATTCCCATAGCGAAACGTCTTCTCCATCACCTGTTGGAGTTCGTCAGGGATGGTCCCCTCGACCATCGCAACCTCACGTACGGCTGGCATTACCTCGATCATGTTCACCTCTTTGGGGCAGACGCGAAGACAGTTGCCGCAGGTGGTACACTTCCAAAGCTCATCAGATTTGAAGAGATCAAGGCCTGTCTGGACGGCCCGGTGAATCTTGCGGGGACCATACTCCGACACCAGATCGACCGGACACACCGGAACACACTTGCCACAGCCGAAACAGTATTCGAGGGAGTTGCCACCCTCGAGCGCAGCGATCTTTGCAAAGCCTGCCGCGCTATAGTCGGTCAATACCCGCGAATGGAGCATCCTTGAGGACGAACCTGAGACGTCCCACTCTCTTCCAGAGAGTGACGACGTGACAATAGCTTCGTCTAATTCGGACACTCCGGCGGGTTGCTTAGTACCCCCTATTGGCATCAACCTCTCCCTTCACCCCGAGAATACGCCCCATAAACTCACCCAGATCGGGGAGGAGGCTGTTGAACTCCTTGGTCATCCGCATTTTGATCACCGTGGATGAATAGATGCCATAGACCCCTGCAAGAAAGACATCAAGACCGTACGGACTCTGCTCGGCCGATACCGGCAGGAGGGAGGCCGCACTCAGGGTCTGGCGAAGATACTCTGAGGCAAAACGTACCTGTGCGTAGGTCTTGGCGTCATCGATCCCGTATAAGACAACGGGATCCTCGACGATCAGGGCGAGCGCACCCGTCTCCTGCTCGGGATCGAGGACCCACCGACGCCACAGCGGATGGGTCAACGGATCGACGATATGGAGCACTTCGGAGGTCAAGTCCCGCAGAAGTCCCTGGTCTTCGTAGCCACACCCTCCAATCGTGGTAAAGACCACTAGCGGGTCTTCCCCTTTCTTGGCGAGTTCTATTCCGTCGATGAGCACCGCAAGGTCCGCCTGGGCCATGAGTTCTCTGCGATGACGGCGCACACCAAAGATGAATCCGCACAACTGCGAGAAGATCTCTGGGCCTTCATCCAGTCGATCGATCAGCGCGACCGCTCTCTGCCTACGTTCCGCCAACTTCTCCACCAACGACACCTGGGTGGACTTCGCCACCTGAAGCGCAATCGCTGTCGAAAACTCCTGCGCGGCTTCGAGATCGGCCAGTTGGGTCTGGGTCATCATCTGGTACCACCTAGGCCAAGGCGTGGAGGTCTCGAACCGCCTTCGCGGCCGCCAAACCACCACTGGAGGCGCAATCCTCTAGATCACTCGGCCCAAGGGCGGCCCCCACCGCGTAGATGCCCGCTACCGACGTCGATACCGTGTCGAGGGGAGAGTGAGCGGCCTCAATGAAGCCGTACTTATTTTGCTTGACGCCAAGAAGTGCTGCCATCTGCCGCGTTCCAGGGGAGGCCTCCATGCCGACGGAGAGCACGACGAGATCCATCAGAACCTCCATTGGACGGCCCATCGTGGTGTCCTCGCCTCGCACAAGAAGTTTGCCATCCTTAGGGAGTACCTCGGTGATAATTCCCTTCACATACTGCACGTGATGCTTCTCCTGGGCAGGCCAGTAGATCTGGTTTTCCCAATATCCATACATACGCATGTCGATGTAGAAGATAAAGACCTCAGCCGAAGGAATCAACAACTTGATCTCCGTAGCCTCCTTCGAGGCGACGCCGCAGCAGACCTTTGAACAGTACTCGTTTCCGATCTGTCGATCACGCGAACCCACGCACTGGACGAAACAAATCCGTTGCGGAGTCTCGCCATTGGAGGGTCGCGTCACCGCACCCTCTTTCAACATCGCCTCAAGATCCTGAAGGGCAATGACGTCAGGGAACTCGTAGTAACCGTAGAGCTGTGTCTCACGACCGGGATCAAAATGGGTGAACCCAGTGGCAATGACGACGGAGCCAGCTTGCACCTTGGAGGTCGTAGAACCCGTCAGGACATCGAGCGCGAAGGGAGCATGGTCACCCGACACCCCCACCACCTTGGAGCTCGTGAGGATCTCGACATTCTCAAAGGATGTCAGTTGTGTGATGAGTCTGCCCATCACCTCCTCCGCGCTCTCAAGGTACGGCGTCAGCGACGCATAGTTCTCCTCAATCGGACGACCACCAAGATATGCATTCTTCTCTATCACGGTCACTGGTGCTCCCAGCTCAGCCGCGGCGATCGCCGCCGAGATCCCAGCTGGACCACCACCTATGACGACCAATCGTTCTTGCATCGTTACCTGCCCCGTTCCCTATGCGTCAACATCTGCCCAGGTGAGGAACTCTTGTCCCCCACTCTGAAGCCGCTTGGCATCCGCTTGAAACTCAGCCCAAGCCGCCTCCCAGTCAATACCCATCTTTTCGAGCAGTGGACGATAGTTCGTCGAGTGCCAATGCAGCTGCGCCACTTTGAACGGGTGCGCACCCATCGCTAGCGCGGCGAACTGGGCCTCGCTCATGACCGGGACGCCGACGTTGCGCTCATGCGCCTGCGCCGCAAACTGGCTCTTGTCAAGCGCCGTCACGCAACCGGTATCATGGGTCAAGACCACATCAGGATCGGCCTCTTCCTTCATCACTTCGATCTTCCTCAGCGTTGCAAAGGAGCGGGTGAAGTCACGCTGCACGAGGATATGGCGAAAGCCAAACCCACAGCAATCAAAGAAGGTGGAGTAACTCCGTAAATCAGCCCCCAGCGCTAGTACGAGCCCACTCACTGCGGCCGTCCGCTGACCGTGATAGACATCGGGATCGAAGATCGCATCTCCTTCGACAAGTTTGTAGTAATGACATGCGGGGTGCACCGTCACCGCGATGCCAGAGACGTCGCGCACGGCCCGCGCACTGATCTCATCACGCACCGCATAGAGCCACTCTGAATAATGAATGATCTCCTCTGGCAGTACCAACTGTTTGCCGAGCCGATGGAGCACCTTGGTCACCTGCTGGCGGAGCGCCCCATCGTGGAGCAGCTCTGCCCGAACCTCCTTGTAATGACCGTACGAGGTGCCACAATGGATCAGTGGGAAGTTGCCCGTCTCATAGGCCGCCGCAAAATTCCTCACTGCCACCGCTGCCTGGGCCGCTTGGTTCGAGGTAGCCGACGCATAGTAATTCCAGGCGGTACAGGAGGTTTGATCCTCCGGGTCGATGTAATCATAACCGAGCTTGCGCATCAACCAAAAGATCGAGGTCGAGTAGCCCGGAATGTGACCGCACTGCCCACATGACTTGTGATGCCAAAGGTTCGCCTTTTGAATTTTCTTGATGACCCCGTACTTGGTGGGAACCTCCACAAAGTCGCCGGTAATCCGCTGTACGACAAGCTCACCCTCCGCTTCCAACTCGAAGAGACGCTCATGAAAATCCTCTGAACGACGATCCGGACCCCGTTCAAACTTCTCCTTCTTGCCAAGAATTACCGAGACCGCACCATCACTCATATCTCTATCCCTTCTTCCTCTAACTTCTCTTCCATAATCTCTTCAAGAATCATGTGGATTCCTTGATCTACCTGTGCAATCATGTCCAATGCCCCTGTCTCTAACCAGATAACGTAGAGCTCTACAAGCGTTCTATCAGCTACTTTCCAGCCCGTCGTTGTGGTGTGCATCGTCTCAGGAGGGAGCATTCTGCGCCATAGATCGAGGTTCTCTGAGACATCCTTGACTTCAGGGCCCCAGTCGGGGAATGCATCAGGTTGGAGCATGTCAGGGGAGACCTGAGTTCCTGTCGACATGATCTTGTAAATGATTCGGGAGTACCCAGCGAGGGCATCCTTGGCAGAGTGGAGACCCTCCTTGACCGCAACTTCACGCATAATGGTTATGACCCCCCCTGGGTTATTGCCCCTTGGGCATCGCAGACAGGAAAAACACTGTGAACACTCCCAGATGTCCTCCTGCATCTGCTGGAACATCAGGTCGATATCACGTCGGGCTGCCGCTTGGGCAATCCGGCGTGGTGAGAAGTCGTAGAACCGTGCAGAAGGACAGGCAGCAACGCAGATTCCACACTCGTAACAACCATAGAGGTAGTCACCAAAGCGTGCATCGGTCATGACCTGCCCGATCAGCCGTTCCTTCTCTCCACGATCTACATCGGTATACCCTGCTACATGATCTCTCTTCATGTACGGGTCGAGCGTCGCTGCCGGCATTAGAACGACACCACCGCATCCGCGTTCATGGCGAGATCGTTGAAGGCGGCACCGCCAATCATCTCCACGCCATCGATCAACTCCTCGATCGCAAGATCATTGAGATCGAGCGAGGGTTGGCAGACCCAAAGACGCACGCCAAGATCTGTAGCCTGTTTCACAAAGTAGGAGAGCCGTTGACCTCGGTCGCCTTTTGGACCAATCTTGTCAACTACCGTCTTCTTTAGGAGCTGAGGACCGTACATCGTGAAATAGATCCCCACCTCCACCTCCATCGCAGCGGCGGACGCTGCCAGGAAGAATGGGGTAGCACAACGACCAGGATCGTTCTCACCGTGCGTCTGCACATAGAGCACTTTCCCCTCGAACTCACCGGTCCACATCTTCTCTCCCCCTCACTTATCGTGCGACACAAACACGCAAATTGACCTGAAACCGTCTTTGGAAAAGAACTAGGGTCTATCCACCCCGTTTGAGTAGAACATGAAATACATCGCCCTCTTTGGTGATCCCCAGCAGTTCATTACCGGTCCTAGAGGTCCACGCATTCATGTCCGGCTCGACCCCTGGATCAGTCGCGAGAAGCTCAAGCACCTCACCCGGTTGTAACTTCTTGATGGCCTGCGACGTCTTGATAACGGGTAACGGGCACTGTAGTCCCTTGCAATCCAAAATCTCCGTCGGCTGCTCAACCATACGCCCCCCTTTTGGCACACCTCGCACTGCGCACCCGATCTCCCCTACGATCGCGGCACGCCGTACCGGTACAAACATGCGCATTCACTCATGTTCGTACCTAATCATGTCACCATATCACAGCGCAGTGACGTTTGTGTGAATTTTAAAAACATTTCTGCAGCCTCGTCTTCTCGCCCTCGCGATCTGGCCATACTTAGCTTGGCTTGTCATAGTCGCATAGACTTTCGTCAGGTGTTCGCATCCCGCAGCCCCAAGAGATCATGGATCACGCTGGGTGTATTCTTGGCGATAGCGATCATATTGGGGTGGAGTTTGGCCGCCCTCCTGCATCGCACGCCCGTGCCAAGCGAGCACGATGGCGAGGTGCTCTTTACCCTGACGGACCTTCGCACCGCGTCGGTCGGCTGCGAGATGTTCGCTACTCGGGCGGGCGCGAACCGATAATGTCCATCGGACTTACACTGGAATATTCGGAGAGCACCTGATCAGAAGTGGACAGTCACCATCCGTGTAAGCGATCCGGCATCAGTACTCGTGATGGCCCCACTCCAAGTCACCCAAGGACGTGGCCTCGACACCGACTGGATCGGGCAATCACGCTCGCAAGAGCGCGCTGATCTCTGGCCGAGTCCTGGGCAGGCGACGACTTTCGTGGCTCAAGCATTTTGGGTGATCATTCACTGATAGGGACATATGATCCGAGGATAGCTACCCTCGTGGACGGAGGATCGACCTCAGTTCTCTTTGAGCGAACCAATCGAACGTTTCTACTTCCCGGTGAAGCATTTGGGACTGTCGTGGTGCCCCCGGCCCAACTTCCGATTCCGTGATGACCTATCCATGACGCTGGGCTCGTGCTTGTCAGGCAACGATACGAGCGTCGAGAGCACTATCGCTGCACCCAGACAGTGCGAGTGAACAAAGCGGTCGCACAAGAAGCTGGCGAACTGGCATCGTGTTGAGCGCCACGACAAGACTCACTGGCGCGCCTCAACTACCTCATCGTCGGTTCTCGCTTCTAGGCCCTTGGGTTGCCGAGTGGTACATCTATTTGTCACTCCACACCAAGTATTTGTCTCTCGACATCGAGCAGTCGCCCACCCCTCATATCAATGCGACGTACCAGACGAATCAGGACAACTCGAGCCTCGCGCCTCCGACGAGCGACCCAACCTCGAGGGGATCACCGTCTCGGCGGGCAGAACCTCCGCTACGAGCTGTGCGACACGATCATCTCACTACCGGTGGCGGCGGAGGTAAGCTCCGGCAGCAGCCCGCAAGTAGAGCACCCCAATCCCAACTGCGACCACCACCGGGATCAGGGTCCAACTCGCATGGAGATACAGCCCGCAGACAGCACCTGCCACCATCCACATCAGCGCAAGCCCCACGAGCAACAACGGAGAGGCATTGCGTCTTCCGACCTCATAGGTCGCCCCTGGGGTATACGGCCGAGCATGTGCGGGTGTCATGGGACCAACCTACTCCTTCACCAACGGCAATGTCCGCGCTGTATCAAGAGCTTTACCGAGCTGTTACACTCCAGAAACTTAGCGGCTACCCAGATAGCGTTGTTGTTCCCAATCACTGACATATCCCTGTGACGCCTCCACCTCGGCCATCAGGTCCTCGCTGTACCTGTTGATGAGGCGGTCGTCAAAGCAGTCGATCAGCTGATCATCGGCGACCAGTTCACGAATCGCCTGTTCTAGGCTGCGTGGCAACTGCGTTGGTGCTGTCTCAACCTGGGCAAGACCAACGCCTTCCACGCTCTCCTCCAGTGGAGCCGGCAACTTCGCCTGCCCGATGACACCGGTCTCGGCGGCAGCGAGCAACGCAGCGATCACCAGATAAGGATTTGCCGACGAGTCCGAGCCACGGTACTCAATCGAGACGAACCCTTCACTCTTGCGACTCAGCCGCACCAAGGCCGACCGACTCGCCTGCGCCCACGTCGCGTGACTCGGCGCCTCGGCGCCCCGGTGCAGACGCCGATACGAGTTAATGGTTGGAGCGCCAAAGGCACAGAGTGCACTCGCGTGCTGCAAGACTCCGCCGATGATCTGTTCCACTCGCATCGCATCGGTGGGATCTTCGCCGGGTACCACCTGATGGATATGCATGCCAGACCCCGGCAACTCGTTCAGCGGTCGTGCCATAAAAGTTGCTATGAGTCCCTCGGCGTACGCCAGGTCAGCGATGATCGTTCGTGCGTTCATCAACGTATCGGCGAGTGCGAGCGGGGTCGAGCCGGTGAGATTCACCTCGTATTGCCCTGGTCCTGCCTCGTGGTGGGCTGCGCTCAGGGGAACATTGAGCGAGAGGAGCTGCTCCGCCGTCTTGGCAAGCAGTCGTTCCCCCTCTCCGCGTGCATACGAAAAATAGCCTTCCCCATCGACCGGTGTAAAGTCCGGGCGTAGAAGGTACCATTCGAGTTCTGCTGCGCCCTCCCAGTCACCTGAGGCGATGGAGGTCGTGGCCACCATCTGACGGAGGGCATGGCGGGGATCAAGTGGCCAAGGGCTACCCTCTTCGTCAAAGAGATCACAGATGACACGACCCGAACCCTGACCGCTCGGCAATAAGGTCGTTGGGTCTGGTTTGAGCACAAGATCAGTCTCGATGAGTCGGTTGCGTCCCTCTAGCGCCGAACCATCGACCCGCACTCCCTCACTGATCGCTTGATCGAAGGTTGCACCAGGGATCTGCACTGCACGGGCCGTTCCGCTGAGATCGGTGAAGACCAACTTCACCCAAGCGAAATCGCCACCGCCTCCTAGGTTCTGACTCAACGACGATCCCCTTTCTCTTCTACCTGACGACAAGCGCGATCACGACCACCACAATGATGGCGCTCACAAACCCTACAGCAACCAGCCCAGCCCGACGGAGGTAACTTCGTGTGGTCGTCGGTTGCACCTCGCCCATGGGTGCCTCCACTGAGAAATCAAAGATCGCTGGATCGATCGTTGCGGGTTCGTTGAGATCAAGGAGGAGCGCATCAGCACTCTGATATCGGTGCTCTGGGTAGCGGCGAAAGCTATGCATCACGACCCCCTCGACATTGGGAGGGATGTCTGGATCACGTTCTCGCAGCGGCAGTGGACTTCCTTGCAGATGTCCAGCCATCACCGCTAACCAGCTGTCGCCCTCGAAAGGGACGACGCCGGTGAGCAGTTCATAGAGGATGATTCCCCAGCTGTAGAGATCACTACGGGCATCGCCACGCTGACCCCGTATCTGTTCAGGACTCATATAGTCAGGGGTACCCTGGGCCAGCGAAAAGTGTCGCCAGGTAAGTCGGCGCGCCCCGAGGCTTACCGCACTGCCAAAGTCGCTGATCGCAACGGAGTGATCGGCGGAGATGATCAGATTCTCCGGTTTGAGATCGCGATGCACCACCCCATGTGCATGAAGATAGGCGAGGCCGAGCGCGATCTGGCGACCGATGTCGATCGCCTCCGCAAGAGGTACCCGTCCTTGTTGGGCCATCCACTCGCGAAGGGTTTGACCCGCTCGGTACTCATGCAACAGATACGGTTCACTCGGATGCTGGGGCACCGGCAACGCCCGCTGCACATTTGGATGCTCAAGCGAGAGGGCCAGGGTGCGCTCCCTGGCGAACCGGGCATAGAGCTGGGGGTCGGCCAAGAGCTCAGGATTCGGGAACTTTACCACCACTTCTCGGTCCCCGCGTTGATCGATGGCGAGCCAAACAGTCGCATACGCACCTTCACCAAGTGGCTCCTTCAGCACAAAACCATCAATCGAATCTCCCACCTGGTGTCCCATCAAGGCGTTCTCCTGAACCAGCGGCTCGACGTGCTGGTGAGCTGGGTCGGGCCTTGTTGCTCATGTACCCGAATAATCATGATCGTTACGTTATCGGGTGCTCCACGATAGATGGCCAACTTGTTCAATTCCTCGACCACATTCGCGACCTGGGCCATCGCATCGCCAACCTCGTCATAGAGCGCCTGGACCATCTCCTGCGGTGAGATGAGATCCCACAGCCCGTCTGAGCAGAGGACCAACACGTCACCCGTAGTTAGCTGCCGTTGGGTAACATCAGGTGAGATGGCGAGCTCTCTGCCCAGGCACCGCGTAAGTACCGAACGCGCTGGGTGACTCGCGGCTTCGGCTGGAGAGATCAGCCCTCGTCGCATCATCTCCCCCACCTGAGAATGATCACTCGTGAGTTGTTCGACCTTGCGTCCACGGATGAGGTAGCACCGCGAGTCACCGACATGTGCCACGAGGGCGGTGTCTGACGAGATGGCCAGTGCTGTCAGGGTGGTGGCCATGCCGTTGTTATGACAACGCAGCGCCTCATCGAGGACTGCTTGATTGGCCAGTCGAAATGCGTTTCGCAGTCGGTTCTTGATCGATTTCTCCGACGACGTGCGCCAAGTGGCTACAGCCGTCTCAACCGCAAGACGACTTGCCACCTCACCGGCATCGTGTCCACCGAGACCATCCGCCACAAGGAACAAAACGCCGCCAACTGTCTCCTGGTCTTCTACTGCAGCGGCATAGTCCTCGTTCGCCTCCCGCACCAGACCGCGATCCGATCGCAGGCTCCAGGTCAAACCTGCACCAGCACCCGACGCACGCAACAGACCATTGCCCCGCAGACGCGGTTCCCCAGACCAATCCGACATCTGAGCCATACGACTCCTCAACTCGTGACCATCGACGAGGCAAACGAAGCGCCACCATCGGCATCATACTCCATCACTCATCATTATCGTCGGTCAAGCCACCCGCCGGGCGGCTTGACCGACTAGCGCCATAGCGGTAGCTACCGCCCAACATTCGCCTTGCTACTCGACGGACGCTATCAGACAGCTGATCGCAGCCGCTCCTCATGGATGCTCTTGGCATGGGTGCGCATCGGGTTCAGCAGCACCCAAAGAAAGCCGGCAGCCACCCATACCCCTACGATAATGATGGCCTTGATCGCGTCGGTCGCTCCGCTTCCACCACCAGCAATCGCAAGGTAGACCACACCGGCTAACTCGACAATATTCATCAACAGCCCGAGACCAGGAACGATCTTGTGCTTCACAAGGTGCGTATCGTGACGAGATGCGAACGCCACCAACGTGATCGCGCAGGTAATCCCATAGACCAAGAAGGTACCAATATTCGAGGCCAGCGTGATCTGGGTGAGGTTATCGACCGTGTGGACGCCATAGATCCCGATCAAGGCGGAGACGCCAGCGAGGATCCAAACACCTGCCGCCGGCGTGGCGAACTTGCCATGGAGGATACCGAGCAAGGATGGGAGTTCCTTGTCTCTTGCCATGGAGTACGAGAGGCGTACGGCCGTATTCATGCAGGCCAAGGTCGTGCCGAGAAGTGCGAGTAGCACCGTGAAGGCCACCACTAGCGCGACCGCCTCCCCTCCACCGCCAAAGAGTCGATCCACAACATTGGTCACCAGTGTGCCAATCGGCGCAGAGTCATTCCCGGCCGCTGCATAAGGTGCTCCGTGGACGCCTGCCATGGTTGCCTTGCCAAGCACGAAATCACTCGAAAAGTATTCAAGCAGGTAACAGAAACCTCCCTGAATCGCCAGGGCGATCAGTACCCCTCGTTGGATATCCCGCTCGGGCTTCATGGCCTCTGCTCCGAGTGAGGTGATGGACTCGAAACCCACCAACAACAGAATCGCGATGGTTGACTGATAGAGGAGGTTGATAAAATCGTGAGGCAGCAGCACCCCTCCAGCATTCGGCTGGACATACCCGGCATGCGGGTAACTGATCCGGTAGACGATGAAAATCGCGCTGATGGCGACCAGCGTCACGATCTGCACCACGTTGATCCCAAGGGCCACCATGGTCGAGCCAGTGATGCCACGATAGGCGACATAGCCTACCAAAGCCGACGATACGATAGCGATCAATGAAAGAACGGGCCAACCTAGTTGGCTCCCATGATCGAGGTCGGACCAGATGTAGCCAACGATGGTGGCGATGAAGGCGATCATGATCCCGGGGTAGATCCAATAGTACAGATGACTGATCCAGCCAAAGGCCAGTTTGGCCGGGCGTGCCAGTCGGCGATGCAGCTCTGATCTCTTGTCGAGAAAAGCAGCCTCTGCAAAATAGTAGGTTGATCCGGTGCCCGCATTCGGGTAGATCTTGGCAAGTTGCGAGTAACTCCAGGCGGTGAACATCGCCAATACGAATGCGAAGAGCAACCCGGTCCACATCGCAGACCCGGTGGCAGCACCATGGTTGGTCTGGGCAGCTTGCTCTTGAAACGTTGTCCACAGAAATGCGCCTGGAGCGATAAGGGCCATTCCATTAACGGTTACTCCCGTCAACGACAGTGACCGTTTGAACTCCGGTGACGAGCCCGGTGGACCTAGATCCGGTGACATTGTTTTTCCCCTTCCCCCCCAACACCGCGTTGAGGTTTGCGCCGATCCTACTCATCCGTTGTTACACCGATGTTTCAGCTCAATGAAGCGTTGTTACACCACCGAAAGCACTGCGATGACGCAGCGGCTGGCTAGCTAGCGAGAACCGAGGTACTTCTGTCACCCGAAGAGGATGGCACTCGAAGCAGGTCCCATCCTCTTGTCCTCAGCAGGAGTACTGCGACATGACTACAAGAGATCCGCATAAGGAGCGAACAACAAGCTCGTTTGCTCGCTAACGGGCCTGATCTTCTCCTATCTCGGGGTTGGGCAGATGCTCGACCAACGTCCCATCGGTCATGGCAAAGGTGCCACACCTATCGCGGGCCCACCAGAGGGAGGGCGAACGAGAACTCGCTCGCGCCAGGCGCCGGAGCCACGTGTGCCGAGATCCACCCAGTGCATCACTGGACATCGATCAGGAATATTCGTTCGTCAAAACCACCGTGCGTTCTACGTTTGGTGACCCGTAGTGCTTCAAGCTGATCCCAGGTCGCATGGTGCGATCCTAGGAGTGCATGAATCACCTCAAGTATGTCACTGAGCTCCTCAAGGCAGGGGTCATCAAGGTACTCGCTTATCTCCTCTTGTAGCTTTTGCCGCAACGCCAACGTCATCTCTGACTCGCGTAGAACCCGAGTAACCGCATGCCTCCCACTTGCATCAATGATCGTGGGCACGTTATCGCGTACCAGTTTGGGAGCATCACGCATCAGCGACCCGCCAATCGGTACCCATTATCGTCGCCACCAGTCTCACCTCACGCCCACCAATCCTGCCAGACCTGACCGCACCTGTATCGACATCGCCAGCGCCGCGCCTCTCCCTACCACCTGATGGTAGCAAATCCTGAACGTCACCGCACCAACACCAGCTAGCTAAGCATCGCCGTACGGGAAGGGCGACGTCGGTTGCGGCACCAGCGAATACCCCTGGCCCGGTCGTGACACCCGATAGGCTAGCGTCCCGCCTGACGCACACGAAATCAACGACTTCGCACTAGCTGTTCTAGCAAGGGCAGCACCACCAGCGCGCGAGGTACCATCTAGTCCGTCAGTGGCGCGTGCCGCCCTGCGGTGGACCACTCCAATGGTGCTGGAGCGATCGGTGGACTCGTGCCGTGTCCACCCCATCGTCGCCTGGAGACTTAGACGAACCCCGGACAGATCCTATTCACCGGCCTACTCGGCACGATAATCCCGGATCTGCTACCTCGCAGAGCTCATGGCGCACGATCGTCTTGGGTGCCACATCGCTCGGACCTTTTTTGGAAGACTTGATGCGAGCGTAGCCCCGGCGACAGAGGAACGAACCCACATCATTCGCGCTCCTGAGCGACGTTGTAGGCGGTTGACTTCAACCGGAGACTGGCCCCGCGCTGTCGCGGCAGTGACCGACTACTGCAACATGGCAGTTGCTAACCGCACCGGCAACGAACCTCGCCTCCGATCCCATCACTACGCAAGCAAAGCCACCGGTCGCCAACACGCAGCGGCGAGATCCAACTTTGATCCTTGATCAATGCAACATGCCAGCCGTCTTCTCCAATCGGCACTCAACACAACGATCAGCGACGCAGGGAACCCTGCCCAAGGACAGCAAGAAGGACCCACCTATCAGCTCAGTGGTAACCGTAAGAGCAGCCGGGCTGAACATACGTCCATTCATTCCATTAATTGGTGAGGTTCCTAGTAGCTTATTATCACAAGAACCGATCACCCATATCATAAAAGCGAATAGCTATCTGTATCACTATTTGCGATCTCATTTATCCATCACTGTGATCGTATTTTTGCTCACCTGTGTCGACACCAACAAGAACCCCCGCTACCAACCCCAACGACAGTTCGAACCAAAACGAAGAGCCAGACGACGTTCCCACGTCGTCTGGCTCTCTCTCGATCTCTAACTGAGCACTCATCGCTCAGCACCGTCAATACCTGTTCAGCAACCCTTTGCGTTACGCTCCGACATCAAGTACGCCGAGAGGACCTCGGAGCGTCGGGCACTCTGACCACTCACGCTCTGACCGATACTCTCAAGCTGCATCGACCCTCGGCGAGTCATACGATGACCTAGATTAAACTCAGTGAACCTCATTGTTCAATCCTCCATTTCCTTAGGACTAATTCCTACTACTTCTTCGTCATTAAGTATAGCAAGATTGAGCGGTATTTATTCCCCACATTTTGGGTGTCTTGCACGCAGCAGTCCCCCACAAACAGCGCTCCCCCAATGAGAACATCAGGTGATCAAGAACGCCTCGATTGGTCATCGGGAACTCACACTCTCTGACCAGCCAGAGGCCAAACGTGTCCGTGCAGTCTACCCGGCGTTGCCAGGGCAGACGAAGCCCTATGGCGACGCCTCGCGACGTCGATGCGCACCACACAACGACTCCCTACACAACAACGATACCCAGGGAGGTAGACTGGCTCCATGGTAAAAATAGCATTTTGGATCACCGCTGGACCAGATCAAGTTGACAAAGCGATGTCCGGACTTCGACTCGCTCAACGACTGCGAGCCAATCGTGGCCAGGACGTTCGCGTCTATCTTTTCGGTCCCGGCGTCGCGCTCGGAGAATCTTCGATCCCCGCTGTGCTCGAGGTTCTGAGTGATCTACAGGAGTCAGAGGTACCAGTACAGGCCTGCCCTGCCAACGTCACCCAGATGGGCCTCGACGAAAAAGTCCTCACTGGCCGAGGGATTGCTCTGGAGCCGGCAGGCAATATTATGATCGAACTGGTTGAGAGCGGCTACCAGATCATTGGCGTCTAGCACTTCACAACGCCAACTCCGGGGACTCTGTCGCGGGTGACACACAGGAGGCCAGAGGATCTACTGGATGCTTACCATCCGTAGATCCCCCTGATCACAAGTCATCATAATCCCGCCAGCTACGTGCCGGTTTCTCGTACTGCCTGGGACAAAGGGTCGAGCTGGTGCTACCACCAGGAAATCCTCGATGGTAGCACCAGACAAACTAGTTGACGAGCTTACCGAGTAGGTTCTCGATAGTAGCAAGCCGCTCCTCGACGGTTCTAACAGCAACCGGCTCGTTTAGCACAACCGACGATGCGGTCTCAGAGGTGGAGGACCCAGATCCCCCACAATTGCATTTGCAGGACATAATTTCACCCCCTTCCCTCTCTTGGGTGTCGAGCTTTAGGTGCCCGACATGCGATTTGCCGACGACATCAAGAGCTGCCATTTTGGCGAGCAACCGAGCGAGCGTCGCCCCGGTGTACGTCAAACTGTTATTCCAACTTCTCAGCCGGTCTCTCCCTATCGCGGTCAGTTCGTAACGCCGACGATCAGGACCTCGCTCGCTTGCTTCATCGGTGACGGACAGGGCCCCGATGCGCGTGAGGTGAGCAAGGGTCTCATACAGTCGACCGCGACTCACCGTCCCAGTGACCAGACCCTCCTCCGCGAGCCAGTTGGCGATACCATAGCCATAACACGATGCCTCCATGCAGGCCACTAGGACCGCCGCCTCAAGCAACCCCTGGATTGGAGCACCCCTCGCCTCTCTACGATTCCCAGAATCAAAGCAACCACAACTCCCGCACATGATCACACTATATCCAGTCTGGAGCTAGCTCAGACCCTCTCGAACATGAATCCAACAAACTTCGTTCTCTCTATATATCGGTATATTTAGATTTCTATATATACTGGTAGCAATGGAGCTCATCGAACAATCAGTTGAACCACAAAGCATCGAACTCGGAACGCCACTTGCAAGAGACCAAACCATCGCCTTGGCGGAGTTATGCCAAGCGATCGGCGACCCTACCC
This sequence comes from Ferrimicrobium sp., assembly GCF_027319265.1. Taxonomy (NCBI): domain Bacteria; kingdom Bacillati; phylum Actinomycetota; class Acidimicrobiia; order Acidimicrobiales; family Acidimicrobiaceae; genus Ferrimicrobium; species Ferrimicrobium sp. Next base: position 30,466 of record NZ_DAHVNP010000033.1, read on the forward strand.
GTCTCCGCATACTATCGTCGCTAGGCACTGCCTGCATGCCGGTAGGAATGATTGCCCAGTCCACTGGACTTCGCCAACCCACCGTCTCACACCACCTACGTATTCTCCGCGACAGGGGCCTGGTGCGTCCCGAGCGACGCGGAACTTCTGTCTACTACTGCGCCGCAAGCGAGGAGTTGCAACCCACGCTACGCGCACTTCGCTCCCTACTGAGGGATACAGTTCGTTCATGAGCATCCACCACGGCGACGCACAAGGAGCAATCAGGCCACTTTGGATCGCTCCGTCAATATCGCGACTGGCTATCGACGCAAGTGGCACGCAGTCACCACCGACCCAGTTCAGGCAAGGAGCATCATATTGATTACGCAAACGACAAAATCGCAACCGATCCTAGTAGGCGGGTGCCCTACAGCAATTGATCAGATCCGAAGGCTTGAGGCATGTCAATCATCCGCTTCTCGGTAATCCAAATAGGCACATCAACTGTCTCCATGCAGAACAACAATCGAACACGTCGCAAAAGACTGCGAGAACCTAATGGCCCAACTATGAACATACTCCCATGGCCACCAGTTTTCGTCATGCCCGCAATGCTCGCCATAGCCATTCTCGTGGTCCTCAAAGGAACCTCATGCACTATGCCATTTTCAGGTAGAATGGGCCAACCTACCAGAGATCGTGATACAACAACAGACCGGATCTCCACCGATACGCTCGACCCATTCATAACCCTACGTGAACGGCTCGCCAATGGATCACGAAGCATCGAAGAATACACAAAGCGTCTGGAAACCCTCATTCGCTCTGCGCCCTATTATCCGATGTGATAATCAACGGCAACACGGCGGCACCGACATAGTAATGAGAGGCGTAAGGTGATCAATATAGGATAATATAGTATTCTTTCACATCCCAATACACTGATATATAAAAGATCAGCGTCGTGCCCAAAGAAGTCCATTCAGTCGTGTCCCCAACCCCATATAGGTCAATGGGAGGAGGTACAGATTACGACATTGATCACTCTCGCAGATATGGATATAAGCAATCAACACTCCAATAACCGCCACACTGGCCAAGATGAGCCATCGCACTACTAAAAAACAACCGCAACACAATTAATATTCGCGTCTCTACACTGAAGAAATGAGTAATCAACAATGACTAATACCAGCTCTACGGCAATCACCGAGCCAAGTGCAATCTCTACACCCAAGGGCGTTGACCTACTGCTCCCGCTTGACACTCCTAGGGATATCCTCGACATCTTTGTAGCGTCCTGCAACATCGGTCAATGCAGCTGCGACACAAACTTTGTCTCTAAAATTACCGGGGTCGAATTGGTTGAGGAACCAGGACTCCTTCGAGTACGGGTTTCGGGGGCTGTCACACCAGAGGAGGTACTCGCGGAGATGGGGAGCTCGGCACCTGAACTTGAGGGAAAGCCCTCCTAACGAGCAGATCTTTTCATACGATCACGCGGGGGCGTAGCCAGCGTCAGCGATGCGTTCATCACGCCCTCGATCAAATCAAAACAACAGGTACGGATAATTGAATGTTCCTCATGCATTGTAGAACCACACAAGGAAACCATTCTCATCCTGCTTAAGGAACCAACTGCCTCCCCAAGCCGATTGTAGACCTTGCTATCTGCTCTTGGGCGATGGCAACGAATCCGTCGATCCCGTCATCCCACGATAGGCATAACCTTGGGATAGGCATCCATCAACAACACTTCACGAGCGGCTGAAAGCAAAATGCCAACGATGACCCTGGACTACTGTTGATCCTTTCCAGGTACCGCCATGCACAACAGCCTCAAATACTTCATTGTGGGGAAAGATCAGTCACATTCATGTATCCTGGAAGGTGCCATGAATAGCATAGGAAACACCAGCAAGAGACATGACCTTACCCCGGATCGCCCCTGAATGATCTTGCCGCAGAACCATGACCACAGGGACGCCTGTTGTTCGGTCATAGAATTCACCGGTCCAGCGACCAATGATAGTGCCCTTTGCTATTCCACAAGAACTAAGGGCGCAAGAACATGCTAGGCAGACGATGATCAACCCGAGCCAAGAACGCCGCTGAATGCGTTGGTGTAGGTCCACAATGGTGGATCCGTGACACCAAAGGCGCTGTCTTATGGTCATCCGCGTCATCGAACGCTCCTATGCTCTTGGCGCGACCCACTCTGGATGCGCTCTCCACGCAGGTTCACGCTTACGTCGTTTTGGGTCGGTCTCCTTGAATAACAGCAACAGGATCAACCCCGAGAACCCTACCAGCACAGTTCCAACCCAAATCGCAGCAGATACTCCCGCGAATACAGCTACCCCACCTAAAACAAGTGGTCCAACTGCGTATCCCCCGTCACGCCAAAGCCGATACACCCCAAGGGCACCTCCGCGCCATCTGGGATCTGCCGTATCTCCCACCGTAGTAATGAGATTTGGATACACCAGCGCCATCCCAGCACCCATCAGTATGACGGCGAGATACCAAAGGGCATGGCCGCTGGCTCCGACAAAGACGGCGAGCCCACCGGAGATCAAAAAAGTGCCTACAGTGATAGGGAACTTGCGACCGACTCTATCAGCCAAGGCACCGCTTGCGACTTGTCCAAACCCCCATACCCAGGCGTAGATCCCCACAAGCAGTCCCACCTCGGCCAATGAGACACCTCGACGCAACAGAAAAAGTGGGAAAAAGGCTGCTACGAGACTATCAGCAAACTTGTTGATAAAGCCCGCCTGACAGACTGCCAGCATAGAACGATCATGCCAACTCATGTACACACCAAGGCGCGTCAACTTTGGAGCTGGCTGTGCTGGATGAGCTTTTGCATCCGGACCAGAACCCATCGATTCCGAGTGGGCAAAGGGCAGCGTCTCCTTTGCTGGTCCAAGAGTGACCAGAACCCCAATGACCACCACGCCCAAAACAAGTAGATAAGGAGTGGGACGCAACCCATAGCTGGTTACGAGGAGACCAGCCAAGAAACCACCAACCCCCACCCCCACATAGCCGGCCGATTCATCGATACCGACGGCGAGTCCTCGATTCACCGGGCCGACGAGATCAATTTTGGCGGTCACCGACATCGTCCAGGTGAGTGCCTGGTTCACCCCTAGGAAAAGATTTGCGATAATCACCTGCCACCATGCCGTTGCAAAGATGATGATGAGC